>NZ_JBEDTY010000019.1:0-16019 GCF_040119285.1 Alcanivorax sp. | reverse complement strand
TGGCCTTTTGCTGGCCTTTTTTATCGCTCGCACCAAACAGAATTAGCAATTTATCACCATCAACGATGTAATAAATCCTATATCCCGGGCCGATATCTAAGCGGCATTCATAAAGCCCATCACCATCAGCGATGGACTTATGATCACCAAAATTTCCTTCTTCCATTTTTTTAACTGCGCGGGTTATTTTCGCGGCTCCCCGCCTATCTTTGAGGCCCCTCAAGTAGACCGAAAAAGGGCTCACACCACTTTCGGTTTTATACTCAACAGCCTTCCTCCGCTTCGCCTCAATCATTAATACATTCAAACTCCAATCGCCTAATGAAGAACAAGACAATAATAACATATATGTTATTATTGTCAATGCCGTTTATGCTGCCTGCACCTGATTAAGGTTGACGGCGGTATCAATGAAATTGATCGCCTTCTGGGCTTTAGCTGCCGCCTTAAAGACAAAGTCTTTATTACCGCGCAGGTGACGCAACCAGGATTCAATGTAGCTGGCATGATCCACAACGTCAGACTCCAGACCGAAAAGCCCGCAAAGCATTCCCGCGCCCAGCTCCGCAACCAGCTCTTCTGTGGCGTAGGCTTCTTTATGCTCCTTGGTGCTGGTAGCGCCTGACTCAAAACGATTAAGTCGTGACTTGTGGCCAGTTGAATGGATGTATTCATGCGCCAATGTTCCGGCATAGCCTGCTACAGACGTGAAACCCGTTGGCATGTTCACAAGATCCGCAACAGGGCTGTAATACGCTGAGCCACCAGATACCCTGTGAGTGATACCCTCGGTTTCCGCATAAGCCATCAGATGACGTTCGAGACGGTCTTTATTTTCATCCAAGGTAAGCTCCTCACCATTGATCACAGAAGCCTCTGGCGCCTCAATTCCTTCGATCTGATCCAGATTGAAAACCGTATAGAATCGGCGGACGTGAATAGTAGCCTCGCCATCTGGCGCGGTTTCATCATCGACAGTCAGAGACTTATAGAAAGTAATCGCGGTTCCCTTCGATCCCTTTTTCACCTGCCCGCCCATTTCTTTTGCTTGCTTAAAGGTCAACCAGTAAGGAGAAGTCAGGCCATTCAGGTAAGCTGAAACCAGCAACATCAGCACATTAACGCCGCTATAAGGTGAGCCGGATTTCAGGTTTTGATGTGGCAGGTCGCGAGACTGCCATGACTTACGCCACGGGAGTGTTTCGCCAGATTCGATGATTTTGATAATGGAATCAGTAAATTCCTGGGCGTAATCTTTCGCCATGATGAACACCTCAAAGTAGAGTTATTTCCCCGGCTTCCGGGGAGTTGATCACCTGACCAACTGATATAAATAATACACCCTTTAAGGGTGTATCGTCAAGCCTTTTTAGGTATTAAATACGATCTTTTTTACTGGCATTTGCCAGCCATCGGCGATGCTGTTGACGAGGTGCGGAGGGTGCAGGGAGGAACTGCCCTGCCCGTGCAACGCACGGAACTGAGGGCGCAGCCCGATATATCGAAGACCGGGCAACGCCCGGATGCCTCTGACTGCGGAAAGTCGATCTGGTGGAGATTCTGGGATGCCGTCGATGTCGGTGCAGGATCACAACAAGCCAGCGAGGAAGAGAGTTGTCATGCCCTTGGCGCGGGCAGCGGAGCAACACGGGGGCATTGACAGCGAACGGTCGCGGCTTTGATCCGACAGCACCGACTACGGCAGACCACTTCACCAGAAGACAGCAGGCAAGCGCCTGCGGCCATACCGGCGCAGCCGGTTAACCTGGCGACCAGCGGAACGTGAGCGCGAAGCGTTGTCGTTCCGGGAGCCAGCCCGGAGCAATCTGGAACAGTTTGCGCAGGGTAGCCGGAACAGGTTCCGGCGATCATAGAGATCCGGCGTGCCGGATCATCATCATTCCGCGTTAGCGGCAGGCGCAGACTTGCGAAAACGCCAAGGAGGTACGACGACGGTGGTTGAGTCCGAAGGACGCCAGAGCGTGAACGCCCTTCAATCCTTCCAAACCTCCCACAAGAAACGTGCAATCTTCAACAGCAATGCAACCCATTTTCTAAACTCTTTCATACTCACCCCGGAATAACTAAGGACGGTGCATAGCACCAACCAGGGAAGACTACTGCTTTAAAAAATGGCCAAAGATGCTGTTTTCCGTGTTTGCCCTACCGGCCCGTTTCATGATCAAACGGCGAAGCTCCAACATTGCAGCCAGTTGGGTGCGCATTTCACTGTCGAGGATAAGATCGCGTATACCTGAATCACCCTCAAACCTGACTATAGACACCTGGCTATTAGCAAGGTTTTTACTCATTTCAAGAAGCTCGTCATCCATGACCATGTCCATTCTCTCTAACACTAGAGGCGAGTCTCCTTCGAGGTCTTTTCGCTTATATTCTACCGGGCCATAACGATGAAAATAGTCATCTGCACGAACGGTAAGCTCGTTAGCAAAAATAGGAGTCGAACCAATGTAGCTGGCATCCACCCCAAAAATATACTTGTCAGAAGTAAAAGCTAGATAAACAGAGTATGAACTATCAAATGCGTAATAAGCAGGAGGCACAACTATCGTAATTCTCTCTACGGGATCAGTAGTGATTCGAATATCACTGTGAGTGATAAGCAGATCGGCAACTTCATAACTATCGAACACTTTGGCTGCATCCATCACTGCCAACAACCGGCCTGCTGTTACAACCTCACCAGTACTAAGAACCCGGCGTTCTTCAACAGTACCGAACGCCTCCCCCACCACCTTGATAGAACTCCCCTCATAGATCGCGTATTCAACAAATGATGACTGATTCACGGGTTCGATGTAGGTGCCATAACCATAAGTCCCCCCTGTAGACGCATTCGAAATGAAATACATCTTGCGTCCATTGCTCAACATCACAGGGAAGATAGCCGCGCCATCAGAATTTTCCTTTAGCGGTTCTTCAGTTAGAAAATACCCCTTCAAGCCATACCCTTCCTGAACCGAAATAGTGTTATCCCCATAACACTCATTAAAGCGGATCGTCGTGCAAAAGTGCGTATACCCGAATTGCCCAAAGGGAGCCGGTATGGCTACAAACTTAAACTCCTCTCGGCCACCTGGCTGATACTCGTTAGAAACGCGCGATGGTCTACTGATCTGATCGAGGACGCATCCAGAAACCAAGGATGAGACGACAAGGAAAAGCAAAGAAGTTCGGAAAAAATACATTGTGAGTCCTTTCTGATGTGGCGTGAAAATAGGTGACAGGGCTCAGGCCTAGTCACCTGAATGCCATTAAAGCTCGTTGCGTATCTGCATTAACCGATCTGCAATGATGCTATCCCACTGCTTCCGGTCCAATCCATCATCAGAGTAATTGATGGACTCAAGCCCCTTCTCCTGTGCGACCTTGTTCAGAATTTCTAATAGAGTCAGGGCATCACCGTAGGATACCGCAAAGCGCTGAGGTGCTGATGGTTTGTTTTCCGCTTTTTTCGGAGTTTTGGCTTGCTCCATTGTCTTGGCGATTTCGTTCTGAAGTTCTTCTTCAGAAGGAGCATTGCCAGACGCTTCACCATCTGAAGATCGAGCTTCTTCCAATTGAGCCTGTAGTTCAGCAACCCGTTGCTCGGCCTGCTCACTCGCCTCTTTCGCGGCCTTCTCTCGCTCCGCTTTAGCCGCTTCTTTCTGACGGGCTGCCAGTTCGTTTTTGGCCTTATAAACTTTCATTTCACCCGTACGAACCATTTCCACCAGATCCGAAGCTTCGGGATCATCTAGCAGAGATAGAGCCTGAGAAAGCTCCTTCTTCGCCGTGCCAGCTTTTTCTGTGCCAGCCAACCCCAACCAGGCGACCGCATCATTTAATGATGAGATTGCGCCGTCCGCCTTCGCCGCTTTTACCGCTAAAGCGATTTCAATAGGGGAGATTGGATTGCGAAGAATATTCTCTTGCAACTGAAGGCGTGCGCGAGCGTGGCCGGTCGGGCACTCACCGGAGACCACCTGGGCAATGATGCTCTGATAGCGGCCAGATGCATCACCATGCTCTTTTTGGTTTAGAAGTTGAGCGCGGTAGCGGTGCTCACCAAAAAGCACCAGATAGCGCCCGTCTGGATTAGCCCAGACCTTAATCGGTTGTTCTGGCTGACCAGAATCAGACTCCCGGAACGAACTCGCATATTCAGCAACAACATCATCATTGATGTCGCGAACCTGATCTTCGGTATATATCGCCTCTAACGGGATGTGGCGAACATCTACACGAGTAGCAGCCTCTGCTTGCTCATGCATGGCTGCAGCAATAGTGCTGCCAGTTGAAGGCTTAGGTGCTCCAGCGCCCGCCTTACGCTGTTTCAAAAATCCGTCAAGTTTGCTCACAAAAAAAACTCCTTAGAACAATTCAGGGAAGAGGCGCTTAACCAAATTGCGATACGCATCAGCAGCTTTCCCAGTTGGCTCAAACTCTAGAATAGGGCAACGACCATAGGCCGCTTGCTCAAACTTGGTTGTTTCCGGAATTTCAAAACCGGACAAGTGAAAATCCCCAAAGAACTCTGTTACTGCGTCATTCTGGATCTGAAAGATCCTCTCATTGGGTTTTGAGCGACCGAAGAAATGCGCGCGCAAGCGAATAGGCTCCAGCCCGAAGGGCAGGTTGTCGTTAATTCCCTGAACAACAGATGTGACAACATCCAGTTGCTCTACAGATCCCTCTGAAGGGTAGTTAGGGATAACGTACTCGCCACACATGATCAAAACGGCCCGCACCAGGCGTGACGCCGCACCTTCGGTGTCGCATATGATCAAGTCATATTTATCGTTCAGGGCATGATCCAAACCGAAAGCCTTGGCAAGCAAACCATCACCGAAGGTGGTGTCGCGAATCAGATCTTCCGCGTGAAGAAGGTTTCCTGAAGCTGGAATAATGTCATATCCAAACTCGGTGGTAATGGCCAAATCAGAGGGGCGCTTACCCTGGAAGATCTGCCACGAACTGTGTTCTTCAACATTAATATCTTCGCGATGCCAAACCCGAGACATACTCGTTGATGTTCCCTGGCGGTCAAAATCCACCAGAAGAACACGCTTACCGGCTTCCGCTGCCGCCGCAGCGATATTGACGGTAGATGTGGACTTTGTTGAACCACCTTTGGTGTTCACAATGGCCGTTCTGATAGCCTTACTCATCTTGAATTCCTTTAAAATCAACAAGTTACAAATTGTAACGCCTGACAAAAGACAGGATTTGTTCGAAATCCCGCACAATCTAGCGCATTAACCCCCACGTTTGCACGCCTAAGCCGTGCAAACGCTCAAAACACAGCAAAGGCCGGAGGCCAAAGCGGTGTTTTGCCAGCTCAGCGCCCGAAGGTCGCTGGGCGACAGAGCAGCGAAGCTGCAAGCGCACGCGAAGCGTGCATCCTCCAGGGCTGGTCACGAAGTGACGCGAAGCCAGCCCGGCACACGAAGTGTGCGAAACCAGCAGGCGCACCGAAACGTTTTCGTTTCATTCGGTGCTATGCGCCTGCGGTTTCAGCCTTCGGCAGGAACGAGGGCTGAGACACGCTAGTTAATGAGCAACGCGAACCCGTAGGGCGGCGTAGCCGTTAACTGCTGTGTCGAGGCGCGGGTATATATGTGGTTTCAGCAGCGCAGCAATGAAAAAACCACTTATACCCGCCCGAGTTCCTGCTGAGCTAGAGACTCTATAAGTACGGCAAGCGCATGTTTTTAAACATTTTTATGCGCTTTCTTTGCCGTACTTAGATAAAAATAAAGCAATCCAGCCTTCAGGCTGGCCGAAGGCGATTGCGATGTAGAAAAGTTACCGCTTTTGCTTTACGCTGTAAACAAAAAGTTTAATTTTAAACTTTTGTCGAAATTGTACAGCATCCGAAAGTAGGGCGTTACAATTTGTAACTAGTTGATTTTAAAGGAAATAAGGATGACGAAACTAATAATCGCAGAAAAGCCAAGCTTGGCCAAAGCAATAGCCGCAGGTATCGGAGGCAATCAGCAGAAAGATAAGACCCACATTCGAGCAGGGGACTACATCATCACATGGTGCTTCGGACATCTACTGGAATTGAAAATGCCAGAAGACTACGACCCGGCATTTAAGAACTGGGCTGACAGACCTGTTCCTTTCATTCCAGATCGCTGGGAATATCGACCGGCCAAAGATAAGTCATCCCAAGTATCCGCAATAAAAAAACTCTCTCAGTCGGCCAGCGTGATAATCAATGCTGGCGATCCTGATAGAGAAGGGAGCTACCTTGTAGACTCGCTGATTCGATTCATTGGGTTTGGAGGCCCAGTCTGGCGATTATTGATCAGCGACGTAAATCAGAGAGCAGTTCAAAAAGCGTTATCTAAAATAGACAGATTCAACTCAACAGAAAATCTCTCACGATCCGCAGAGTGTCGATCAAAAGCCGACTGGGTATACGGACTCAATCTTACGACGGCATACACTCTGGCAGCCAAGAAATCGGGGTTCAACAAAGTACTGTCGGTCGGGCGAGTCCAGACGCCAGTCCTTGGTCTATTGGTTAAGAGAAAGAGAGATAGGGACAACTTCAAATCTCACCCGTTCTACGGCGTAATTGCCACTTTGAAAAAAGGAACTGAGTTCCAGGCAAAAGGGATGATTGAATCGCCCGAAAGCTTCTGTGATTCAGAAGGGCGGTTAATAGAAAGGAGTCATGCTCAAGACTTCTTGAATTCAGCGACAGGAAGGCCTGCCGTCATATCGTCAATCAAAAAGGAAGACTCAATATCATCCGCACCACGCCTGTTCTCTCTTGCAGATCTTCAGAAACATGCGAACGCAAAGCTCGGAATGACCGCTTCTCAGGTGTTGAGTTCGGCTCAAGAACTATACGAGAAGGGCATTACAACGTACCCACGAACTGACTGCCAATACATTACTGATGAGCTATGGTCTGATGCCGAACGAACCCTAAGATCACTAGCAGGGTTCGAACCACTAAGTAGCGCGACCAAGGCAGATCACAAGATAAAGCATCCCAGCGTTAACAATTCTAAGGTTAGTGCCCATCACGCAATCATACCAACAGGTAATCTTTTGGCAGTTGAACAGCTCGCAGACAAAACCGTAAAACTGTTCTGCATGATTGCAGAGCGATACATTGCAATTTTCTACCCCGATGCGCTGGATGAAAAAACGCAGACGGAGATTCTGATCGGCACACGGACATTCGTTGCAAAAGGTGTCATTCAGAAGAGACAGGGGTGGCGCGTAGTGTTGGGGCAGAAGCCCTCCGACAAAGTGCTTCCCGACCTATCGCAAGGAGAAGAGGTTACGGTAAAGGCAATCTCGCTATCAGAAAAAATGACTACGCCTCCGGACGAGTACACGGAAGGCAGTCTGATTGAAGCAATGACCTCCATATCAAAGCACGTTCAAGACGAAAGCCTTAAAAGCATTCTGAAAGAGACAGACGGGCTGGGCACCGAGGCCACACGCGCAGCAATTATTGAGGGGCTGATCAAACGAGGGTTTATCCAGCGAGTGATAAAGAAGGTGGTACCGACAGAAGAGGGCTGCCAGTTTGTAAATCAAATCCCGGATGAGTTGAGTCTTCCAGATATGACTGCCCGATGGGAAATGCAACTGAAGGAGATCTCAAACGGTGCGGGTTCTGAAAGCGAATTCTTGAACCAGCTGGTCGAACCCGTAACAAGATTATCCCAGTCAGCAACCGTGAATATTAAAGAGTCCTCATCAGGTTTCGAATGCCTCTTGTGCAAATCCGCAGACCTGAAAAAAATATCCAAGAAAACAGGAGGAGCGTTCTGGATCTGCCAGAGTGATTGTGGTTACTCCTGCGCCGACAATCGTGGAAAACCTGCAGAGAAGCATATCTACAAGTGTCCTGAGTGTGACTCTCGCCTAGCCAGAAGAAACGGTGACAAAGGATGGTGGTGGGGTTGCACTGGATTCAAAACAGGATGTAAGTACACGACACAGGATCAAAAAGGAAAGCCTGTTGAAAATGAGCAATGCCATACAGCGAAATCAGAAGAGAAATGCTGCCCAGATTGCAATAAGCCAATGAAGTTGCGAAATGGAAAGTTTGGAGATTTCTGGGGCTGTACTGGATATCCACAATGCAAAAGGACAATCAAAACCCCCTAATGAAGAAAGCCCAGCGCAAGGTTGGGCTTTTCTTTTACCATCGTACATCACCATTAGAATTCCAGGTCTCATAAGCCTTAAAATCAAAAGGAGTTGCCGATAATATTGAATCCTGTCTCAACGATAAGTATATGTCCGATTCAACTTCACTATAGTGAGTATCGAATTCGAGCTTCAACGTGTCCTTATCTCGATGCCCACTCATTAAAGGAATGATCGAAATATCTTGATCCATACCATTTGTTTCAGTTGGTTCGCCAAGACTAATAACTTTTCCTACGTACACCTTCCGATCCGACAATGTGAGCATCACATACTTATCTTTTTGGGGTATCCGGAATTTCTGGTTGATAAAATGCCAAAGATGTAAAGAAGAAAATCTTTCTCAGCGGATTATCTGATTGATCCTCTTCAGCCTACTCTACTGCCAATTTTCTGTTTCCACCTTCGCCTGAGTCTTCATAGCGATGCTGACTAGGGAGGACAGCGAGAGCTGGGCAAGCGTCAAAGCGGTTCTGGTTCATGCGCAATCCGAACACCTGCACAACATTCCTCTTGTAAGAAACCGATCAAATTCTCTAGGTGCCCATACTCGGATATACAGACAATCGTGCGGCTATGTTTCTCCTGCCGGATCAGCCCTACCTTGGCCATGCGCGCAAGGTGATGTGATAGCGTCGAAGCAGGAATACCCAGCCCCTTCTGGATATCTCCGACCGAAGCCCCATCATGGCCAGCTTTGACCAGAAAGCGGAACACGGACAGTCGGTGACTATTCCCTAGCTCAGCTAAGCTGGCTGCAACCTTTTCGTGATCCATAGCACGCCCCAATAATTCGATGTTTCTAGAATTATAGTTGACAGGTCGGATAAACGCAAGTAGGCTGCGTACATCATTTCGATAAAACTAGAAATATAGGAGTAATATTGAATGTCACCTCAACTCCAAGACGCTCTAGGCATGTTCGCCTTTCTCGCTATCGAGCTATCGGTTTTATTCATTGGCATTAGCTTGCTGGTCGGAGTTCTTCAACGTCACATCCCACCATCCAAGGTGGAAGCGTTACTGACTTCCAGTGGGAAGCGAGGCTATTTTCTTTTTGGCCAATGAGCGATTGAATGAAGCAGGTGCGGTGCTTGGCATTGCCAAGTCGCAGCAGTGGCCTTCAATCTTTGGTCAGTTCACCACCGGTCGCAATCGCCCGTCACAGGCTGGCAACGTGCCGGTGTTTGGTGGGCAAAATGTGTATGAAAACCAGCAGCTGGGCATTGGCGCGACTTGGGAGCTTGACTTGTGGGGTCGAATTGGTGCACTGGAAGATGCTGCCCGCGCCGGCTTCATGCAGCAGGGCTATAACGTGCGTGGAGTGCGCCTGAGCGTAGCGGCCACGGCGGCTTCGTTGTACACCCAGGTTCGCGTGTTGGGCTTGCAGGTGAAAGTGCTGGAACAAACCCTGGAAAGTCGTGACGCAGCTTACAAGCTGGCCAAGCAGCGCGCCGATGTTGGCTTGAGCAACGAACTCCAGTTGCGCCAAACCGAAGCGGAATTGTTGGCAGTGCGTGCACAGTTGCCTGACACGCGCGAACAACTGTCCCGTGCGCAGAATGCACTGGCGGTAATTGTGGGGGGTAATTCACCGCAACTACCACCTCTTGAAGTTGACAACCTGCAGTTGACCAAGTTGTTCATCCTGCCGGAAGACACACCTTCCGAACTGTTACTGCGCCGCCCGGATCTGGCCGCAGCTGAACAACAGTTACTTGCTGGCGAGGCCAATCTGGAAGCCGCACGCAAGGCGTTTTTTCCGACCATTGGTTTGAGTGCTTTTGGTGGACGAGAGAGCACCGATTTAAGCGACCTGTTCAGTGGCCCAGCCCGAATCTGGAGTTTTCAGACCCAAATTACACAGCCAATTTTTCAGGCAGGTCGTTTGACGAATGAACGAGATGCCGCCATTGCACGCCGCAATCAAGCGGTGCTGCAATACGAGGCGAGTGTTCGCACGGCATTCCAGGAAATTTACGATGCAATTGTTGCACAGCGTGAAGCACGCGAGCGTTTGCAAGCGCGTCAGGAGCAGGTTCAAACCCTGACTCAGGTGGTTCGCCTTGCCCAATTGCGCGTGGACAATGGCGTGGCCAATCAGCTTGAACTGCTGGATGCACAACGCAATTTGCTGAATGCACAACTGAGTTGGGCTGCAGCCTGGCAAAGCCAGCAGGGTGCAACCCTGGCCATGATTCGTGCCTTGGGCGGTGGTTTCAATGCTGAGCAAGTGGCATTGAAAGAGTGGGTATTCGGATTAGCTGGTTGATTTTCTCTTTGGCGTGCAATCACAGATTACACTTTCCCAACGGAAAAACTGGTTGGCGAGGCCTGGAACAAATGCGTAAGGATTGTGGTACTAGAGAATTCATCGCGCATCCTTCTGTCTACCTCGAACGCTCCCTTAGCGCGAATTTGTCCGATGTGCCACTGACTGCTGACAACACTCGTATGGAGTTTTCAACCTAAACCCGGATTCGATGTTCCCGTAAGTACTGGGTGTGGTAACTATGCATCAGGAAATTTAGCGCTTGACCTTCCCACAATAGGAAGGTTTATCTTTCTGGAATATCATCAGGAGATGCTTGTGGAGAAGACGAATGATGCATACTCAAGACAAATTGAATCCGTCGGCTGTGACGGTGACAAGCTTTCCCATCGAAGGTATGAGTTGCGCTTCCTGCGTCGGGCGCGTGGAGGCTGAACTCAAGAAGGTCGAGGGCGTTGACACTGTTACGGTGAACCTGGTGACCGAACGTGCCGATATCCAGTCCGCTTCGCCACTCGACCGCGGATCACTCATCAACGCTATCGAGAAAGCTGGCTATTCGGTGCCAGCTGAGACCACAGAGCTTTCCATCGAAGGTATGACCTGCGCGTCCTGTGTCGGTCGCGTCGAAAAGGCGCTCAAGGCTGTGCCCGGCGTCACCAGTGCCGTTGTCAACCTTGCGACTGAAAGAGCCACGATCCAGGGCAGCGCCGATGCGACCGCCTTGGTGACGGCTATCGAGAACGCGGGATATGATGCCAGGGTAATCGCGGCTGCTACGGGTAGCCGTCGGGGCGAGACCGATGAGCGCACCGAGAAGAAGGACGCGGAACGCCGTGGACTGACACGTGATTTCACGATTGCAGCGGTGTTGACCGTGCCTGTCTTCATTCTGGAGATGGGCTCACACCTCATTCCTGGCATGCACGACCTGATTGCCTCAACGATCGGCATGGAGACGAATTGGTATCTCCAGTTCGTGTTGACAACCATCGTTCTGTTCGTGCCGGGCATCCGCTTTTACCACAAGGGGTTTCCGGCCCTCGGGCGGCTTGCCCCCGACATGAACTCCCTGGTCGCGGTCGGCACCATGGCAGCCTATGGCTATTCGCTCGTGGCGACCTTCGCGCCGGGGCTCCTGCCCGACGGAGCCGTCAACGTCTACTTTGAGGCCGCCGCTGTTATCGTCACTCTCATCCTGCTCGGCCGGTTGCTGGAGGCTCGCGCCAAGGGACGCACCTCCGAGGCGATCAAGCGTCTTGTCGGGCTTCAGGCCAAAATGGCACGGGTGCGTCGGGACGATAAGTCGATCGAACTGCCGATCGACTCCGTCTTGTCGGGAGATATCGTCGAGGTTCGTCCCGGCGATCGCATTCCGGTGGATGGCGAACTCATCGAAGGCGAAAGCTATGTCGATGAATCGATGATCACGGGAGAACCGATCCCCGTCTCCAAGAAGCACGGCAGCGAGGTCGTGGCCGGAACGGTGAACCAGAAAGGCGCATTCGCCATCCGTGCGACGGCTGTCGGCGGCAACACCGTTCTGTCGCAGATCATCCGCATGGTGGAAGAAGCGCAGGGGTCGAAGCTGCCAATCCAGGCGCTGGTCGACAAGGTGACGATGTATTTCGTGCCTGCGGTGTTTGTGGCAGCGATTCTCACCTTCGGGACATGGATGTGGTTCGGCCCGTCGCCCGCGCTCACTTTCGCGCTGGTCAACGCCGTCGCGGTGCTGATCATCGCCTGCCCTTGCGCCATGGGGCTGGCCACACCGACCTCGATCATGGTCGGCACTGGCCGCGGTGCCGAGCTGGGCGTGCTCTTCCGCAAGGGTGAAGCACTCCAGTTGTTGAAAGATGCCAAGGTCGTTGCCGTTGACAAGACGGGCACGTTGACGGAAGGCAAACCGGCTCTCACCGATCTGGAATTGGCCACCGGATTCGAGCACGTAGACGTGTTGGCTCTGGTCGCGGCCATCGAGGCCAAATCCGAACACCCGATCGCCCGTGCGATCGTGAACGCCGCCGCCGCGGAGAACATCTCACTGCCGGACGTGTCGAACTTCGAATCGGTGACGGGTTTTGGCGTGAAGGCTGAGGCCGGTGGCAAGCGGGTCGAGATAGGTGCTGACCGCTACATGAGCGAACTCGGTCACGACGTGGCGGCGTTCTCCAAGGTCGCCAAACGCCTCGGCGACGAGGGTAAGTCTCCGCTCTATGCTGCGATAGAGGGCAAGCTTGCGGCGATTATCGCCGTTGCCGACCCGATCAAGGAAACGACGCCTGCTGCCATCAAGGCCCTGCACGATCTCGGGCTCAAGGTCGCGATGATCACCGGCGACAACGTCCACACGGCCAAGGCCATCGCGGCGCGACTCGGGATCGACGAGGTGGTGGCGGAAGTGCTACCGGACGGCAAGGTCGACGCGGTGCGCCGCCTTAAGGGAGAGCACGGCAAGGTGGCGTTCGTCGGTGATGGCATCAACGACGCTCCCGCTCTGGCCGAAGCGGATGTAGGTCTTGCCATTGGCACAGGTACGGACATTGCCATTGAAGCGGCTGATGTGGTGCTGATGTCGGGTAACCTGCAAGGTGTGCCAAAGGCGATCGCCTTGTCGAAGGCAACCATCGACAACATCCGACAAAATCTGTTCTGGGCGTTTGCCTACAACACGGCTTTGATTCCGGTCGCGGCAGGTGTGCTCTATCCGGCCTACGACATCCTGCTTTCGCCCGTCTTCGCTGCCGGCGCCATGGCACTGTCGTCGGTGTTTGTACTCGGCAATGCACTGAGGTTGCGTCATTTCCGCTCACCCATGGGGACGGACGACAACGACGTGTCGCAGAGACAGGTGGAATTTGCACAAGCGAAATAAGGACAACCGAGCCTGCCACAGTGCAGGCTTGATGTTATCTGGAGAGGCATGGCTATGAATATTGGAAAGGCAGCGGAGGCATCGGGTGTATCGGCGAAGATGATCCGCTACTACGAATCGATCGGCTTGATTCCGGAAGCGTTGCGAACCGAAGCTGGATACAGGGATTACTCGGACAAGGATGTGCAAACCCTGCGCTTCATCCGGCGCGCACGGGATCTCGGGTTTTCGGTGGCGCAGATGAATGAACTGGTTGCGCTCTGGCGCGACCGGGGTCGTGCGAGCGCCGACGTCAAACGTCTTGCGCTTGAGCATGTCGCGGAGCTTGAGCTCAAGGCGCGCGAACTCCAGGAAATGAGCCGTGCACTCAAGCACCTGGCGGAAAACTGCCAGGGCGACGCTCGGCCGGACTGCCCGATTATCAGCGGTCTGGCCGGGGATGGCGTAGTGAAAGGAACGCCTAAGGGTGAGCGAGAACTTAATTCCACGCGCTTCGGGGCTATCGGGATTGAACCCAATTGCACGCAACGTCGCGGGAAAGAGAAGCGCTGACGCGTCTACTTCAGAAGCGGCGTCCTTGCCCTGACCTGAATGATTACCCGGCAAGGTGCTGATTATCGTACCCAGCCTCGCGGATGGCATCACTGATACGCGCCTCATTGACCTGGCTGCGCACGGTGACCTCGGCGTGTTCTATATCTGTAGATACTTCCGCCTGTGGGTCGATACTTTTAATGGCTTTTTCGACGGCGGATGTGCAGTGGCCACAGGTCATGCCGTTAACGTTGAATCGATACATATCGAACTCCTTCACAGAATCAGAGAATTGAGGAACCTGATCGTCCCAGCGACCAATCTAGTCTTTCCAACGCTGGTAAGGTCAACTGCGGAGCCTCAGACTTTGATTTGTCGAGTGCTCTGTGCCGACGGGCTGCCAAATGCACGGCTATTGATAAGACCTGGCCGATGCCGACAGTCTCTCTGTGCAAGGCATGCAAACGCAGCCTTGACCTTCCAACCATTGGAACGATTACCCTTTTGTGAAAAGTCAGCGCAACCGGTGTTCGGTAATCGCACTAAACACAAAGGAGTTAATCGATGTCCACAGAATCCCCTTCTCACTCAGGCAGACCAGAGCGCCCACTCGGTCTGGCCTTGGCATTATTGCTGGATTGATTCTTGGAGGATTTCTGACAGGCCTGCTTGGCTGGCGTTGGGCGTTCTTCATCAATGTACCCATCGGTTTGGCGGTGCTCGCTGGTTCGAGAACACTTGTCGAAGCGGAATTGCACAAGGGACGCCCCGACCTGACGGGAGCGCTTTCCAGCATCATCGGCATGGCAGCACTCGTCTATGGAATTACCCGTGGTGGTGAACATGGCTGGACCGATGGCATTACGCTCATTGCATTCGCCACTACGGCTATCCTGCTGCCGCTGTTCTTGGTTTTACAGTCGCGCAGCAGTGATCCACTTTTGCCGCTCCGCTTGTTCAAGGATCGCAACCGATCCGGTTCGTACCTGGCCATGCTGCTGCTGGGCTTCGGCCCCATGGGCATGATCTATTTGCTGACGCTCTATTTGCAGCACATCCTCAGCTATAGCCCGACCCTGACCGCCATGGCGTTTCTGCCCTTTGGGGTGGGTATCATCATTGGTGCTGTTGTCAGTTCAAAGCTTGTCATGCGCTTTACGCCGCGCGAGGTCTCAGCTCCGGCTGCGCTGGTCGCTAGCGCTGCATTGTTCTGGCTTTCGACCATCGGGCAACAACTCGACTATAGCTGGCACTTCATGCCAGCCGCCTTCCTCACCGCCTTCGGTTTCGTGGGAGCGGTCATTGCGCTGGCATTGACGGCCGTGAAGGGTGTGCAAGCACAGGAGACCGGCATCGCATCGGCGTTGTTCAACGCGTCGCAACAGATTGGTGTTGCGTTGGGGCTGGCTATCCTTTCGAGCATTTCTGTCTCCGTCACGGCCAGTCGGATGCCCGAGGCATTTGCTTCTCTGTATCGCGGTCGGGAAGTCGGCGATGCCGAACTGGTGCAGTCAGCCGGTGATGCGCTGATTCAGGGTTATGGCTTGGGACTTGCGGCGAGCGGGGTTGCTCTTGGCATCGCAGCCATCATCGTGGCCGTACTTGTCAACGCCAGGAAAGGACAGGTTTCCACACTTGGCGATAGTCCCTTGCATTGACCGGTTCTTCTTCCCTTTACGGCGCAGTCTGCCAAACCCGTACTGCGCCACACTGATGATTAATGGGAATCTGTCGCAATAGCTATGGAGCTTCCACCATGAGGAGAACACCGCATGACCGAAATGCCCGACAACATCCTGCACCTGCCTAAGTACCAGGTGCTGGGCTGCAAATCCACCGACGACGAAATGCACTTTCAGGTGGACGTGCCCGCTCCCATTGCCTGCGAGGAATGCGGCGTGCAGGGTGAGTTCGTGCGGTTCGGCAAGCGTGATGTTCCCTATCGTGATCTGCCCATCCACGGCAAGCGGGTCACTCTCTGGGTGGTCCGCCGCCGATACACCTGCCGGGCCTGCAAGACAACCTTCAGGCCCCAGCTACCGGAGATGGTGGACGGATTCCGTATGACACTGCGGCTGCATGAGTACGTGGAGAAGGAATCCTTCAACCACCCCTACACCTTTGTGGCGGCACAGACCGGCCTGGACGAGA
>NZ_JBEDTY010000018.1:0-4361 GCF_040119285.1 Alcanivorax sp. | reverse complement strand
CGTGTTGCTTCAGGACCGCCAGGATTTGGCTGTCGGAAAATCGAGACTTCTTCATCATTCGCTCCTTGTGCGATCAGTGTAAAAGTCTCTACTCAAAACCTCGATTAATTTTCGGGGGGATTACACCAGTACATGGCGATATAGCTGCCACCTACACCAAGAAATACAATATTAGCAATGCCAGCAAAATGCCCGAGACCAGCAAACTCGTCCTAGAAAAATGGGGATTACTGACGGATAGTATCGATGGTGGCGAGGCCTTGGCGAAGCGCTACTGGCAAGAAGTGGTCTCGAGAATCGACGCCAACCAATATGGCTTCTCATTGGCTGGCAACAACAATAACCGTCACAGGAGAATTAATTCATGATTTTGCACAAACCTGAACTGGTTGAGAAATATACGAACATGGGGCACTGGGGGGACAAGACCCTGCTCCAGCGCGCTGCCGCCAATTGTATCGCCCACCCAGAGCGAGAAGCGGTGGTGGATCCCCCCAACCGGAACGAGCTGGTGGGCACCCCCGCCCAGCGCCTCACCTGGGCAGAATTCGGCCAGGCAGTGGATGCTACGGCAGCAGAATTGTCGCGCCGCGGCTTTGGTAAGGACGACGTATTAGTGGCCCAGTTACCCAACGTGTGGGAGCTGGCCATGTTGTATCTAGCCGCAGCAAAGGCCGGTGGCTTGCTTTCTGCACTGCCTATGCAATGGCGAAGCAAGGATGTGGGTTATGTGAAAAAAATGACCGAGGCCCGATTCTACGCGTCGGCCGAGAGCTTTCACGGCTTTGATTATCAAGCCCTGGGTCAAGAGCTGGGTTTCGAGCACTACATCGGCCTAAAAGAACTGACTGATATTGCCCGCAGCAAACCCAGCCAGGGACCTGAGGTGCCAGTAGAAGCCAATGATATTTTTACGCTGTGCTGGACATCTGGCACTGAGGCAGACCCTAAAGGCTGCCCCATGAGCCACAACAACTGGGAGTACATGATTAACCTCGTGTTCACCACCTGTGGCTTGCAGCAGGGCGACCGGATTCTATGCGTGGCGCCCCTGGTAAACATGACAGCGGTGGGGGTGAACTACGTACCTTGGCTAGCGGCAGCAGGGACCCTAGTGCTGCACCATCCCATCACGCCGGAGATCTTGCTGCGCCAGCTTACCGAAGAGCGCATTCAATATACCATCCTGGTCCCGGCGATGCTGAACATGATCGCCAAACTGCCCAACGTGGACCAGCTCGATCTGTCCAGCGTGCGGACCATCACCACCGGGTCAGCACCACCTTCTGCCTGGTCCATGCAGGAGTTCAAGCGCCGCTGGGATATCGACATCGTCAATATCTGGGGCCAGAACGAAGGCTCCTGCCTGGTAGCCGGCCCCGCCGACGTACCGGACCTGGCTATGCGGGTGGATCATCTACCCTGGTGGGGCAGGGAAAGCGTCGAATGGCCCTCCGGCATCAATGGCATTGAAGTGAAGATTCTCGGCGACCAGGATGAGGAAATCACCGAGCCCGGAGGCATCGGAGAGCTTTGCTACCGAAGCCCGGGGGTCTTTGCCGGTTACTTCCAACGCCCGGACATCACCGAGCAGTCTTTCACCGCTGACGGCTTCTTCCGCACCGGAGACCTGTTCATTGTGCAAAATGCCAACCACGTAGGCTTTTACGATCGCAAGAAAGACATGGTGATCCGCGGAGGCTTCAACATCTCCAGTGTCGAGGTGGAAAACGCCGTGCTTGGCTTTGATAAGGTGCAAGACGTTGCCGTCATACCCCACCCGGACGAAATCATGGGGGAGCGCGTCTGCATTTGCGTGGTGCCTGCGGATGAGAGCCATCCGCCAGCGTTAGAGGAAATCAATGACTACCTGAAGAGTCAGGGTATGAGTGTTTACAAGCTTCCCGAAAAGATGAGGCTAGTAGATGTCATTCCCCGCAATCCGATAGGTAAGATCATGAAGAAAGAATTGCGGGCACAGTAACGCAAAAGGGCCGGAATGTTGTCTTCCGGCCCGTTTTATTGCACTTCTATATCCATTTTTACAGGCTGTACTCATCGGGGACACGCATAAAATCAAGACAGAAATAATCCGGTTACCTGACTCAAACACTAGTTGTTCACTCCCCCTTCTGTTGAGCACAAGTTCTCATTGATTTCGGCCAGGGGCAGCTCATTGTTGATCAAGGAAAAGGAAGCAAGGATCGAGTCACTGTACTTTCCAGCCAGCGACATGGGTGACTGAAGCTTCAGATCGATCTGGCCACCAGCTGTTACAAGCAGTGAAAATTTCGGGGGCAGAGTCTGAAACTCAAGAGGGTATCTGACCCCGAATCACGGTCCCACACTGCACCCCTCTCATGAACAGAAAACTCTGTCCACAAAAGTGGTTACAGATCAGCGCGCATTTTGCGTCCGCGGCCTTGCCTGGTTAAGTGGCGACACACCAACGCCTCTACTGGCACGATGTGAGCCTGCGAACCAAACTGAATTATGGCACCCGCAAGAACGAAGACTTTGCAGCCACCCCCAACAATGAATGTGGCCGCCCAAAACGAACGAGGCAACCAAGCCACAACCTCTTATTTTTCTAACGGCACACAAACGCTCGCTTATGGCACCGACTCAGAATCTTGCGCTGCAACAATAAAGCAGAGCTATTTAACGCCGCAATAAGCGGTGAGTAATAGTTGGCTAAAATGGAGCGAAGCGGAACGAGCCAACTGTTGCGAATCCGACTTGATTGCTTTGTTAGTTTTGATTACCTGATGGCTGCAACCATGAGGTAAGAATATTGACTCCAAGCGCTCCCACAATGGCAGGAAACATAACCGCCCAAAGACTAGTAGAGTATTTACCTGAAGCCAATTCCTCTGGGGCGAATTTTGATGACGACGCTAGTGCTTCATACATTGACTCAAAGTTACTCATAAGTGCAAGATTTGCTGTTGCGATAATTAGCAAAGACACACCACATGCTAGAGCCTTTTTGCTATTTACATCTATACCTTTATAAAAACTTAGAACTATTAGCGCGGGTATGAATGCAGTCAAAAAACTAGCCCAATTTGGTAAGCTGTCCATATTGAATCTCCGATTATTATTTTAAAACTAACGCCCGCCATCATGCGCTCGTCGCATGCATGGCATTGTTATGCAGGCCGAACTCATAAACTAAGGGCGATACTTCCCTGCAATAAAAGGTGAGCTGTAATACCAGCACTATTCTATGATTCGCCTTCGGCAACTTCATATGCATTTTCGACATAGCTCGGACCGTTATCAATTACATTCTTGACCATCGGGTACAGCATAAGAAGAGCAGTGGAAATGCTAATAAAAACCATGGAAGCAACAAACGGATTTATGAAAAAATTATTCTTATCAAATAAATATACCGAAAACCCGAAAGAAACCACACCCAAAACAAGCATTAAGTTCAGTAGCAAGTACAACTCTTTCGTAGATTGCTGCAACTTGGCGACTTTGCGATTACCGTTGGAAACCATAACGCTCACAGAGTCACCTATTTGTAGATGATGTTGGTTAGCATCTAGTTCCGCCTGAAATCGGAAGAAGGAGTCTACTTTATACTCAATTATTGGCAGCCAAAAAGTTGTTCTTGAGCCACCCGACATCTGACGGGACTCTTTAATTTCAACAACCTTACCTTCTACCGAAAAAGATTCAGCAATGAATTTCTTTCTTGTTTTTTTTGCAATAAGAGAGATCCCAACAAATAGGATCCCGCCTACCATGAAAATCAAAGATCCCATGATCTATTCCCGAAAGTAGCTTCCTGATACTACCCAATCAAAACTGGGCAGCATAACGCCCGCCTCAGCCGCCGAAGGTCGGCCTGGAGGTGCTTGTTATACGTTGCTAGCAAGCAACACCTATTACAATTTTTGTTTCCGTATCATTTTTCTGATCTAGATCTTTCCGCCTTTTAAGTGGTTCCGTGCACCCTCTCGGCTTTATGTATTCCACGGCAATTTTCTCAGCAACCTCAAGATCCACCACCTTCTCGTCGACCCTTTCTACAGTTATGTAATAAGGTTGCTCAAACATGACGATATATGTATTTAGCAAGTATTGAACACCGGCATGATTGACTTCAGCCGTATTTTCTTCAACTAAAACGTATCTCCCCACGTCCGCCGACACTGAAGTACAAAATAGCAAAGAGAACAGTGTTAACTTTGAAAACCTCATGAAACCCTCTTTTTACGTATAACGCCGCCAACAACGGCAGACTTGTGATTGTGGATTTTGTGCAACAATGGCGAAGCCATGCACAAAAGACGCGAGTGCAAGGCTGTCCAGAGAGCGCAGCGAACGATGTTGCTTGGCCTTGTTAT
>NZ_JBEDTY010000017.1:0-53057 GCF_040119285.1 Alcanivorax sp. | reverse complement strand
ATCTACTCGGGTCTGTATCCCGTCGGCGCGGACGATCACCATACGCCACTGACTTATTGGGCGCTGGAAACACTGCGCGAACGCTCGGTTGACCGGGCGTCAAGCGGGATTGAAGTGCCCGCGGATCTGGACAGGTCCGAGCGCCTGCTGGCCGGGGGCGCTGATTACAATGACATGTGTGCCGGCTGCCATCTCAAACCGGGCAAGGACGAGAGTGATTTCACCTTGGGCCTCAATCCCGCGCCACCAAATCTGACGCAACCGCATCAAGGGGAAGAGGATCTTGAGTCGCGGGCCCAACATAGGTTTTGGGTCATCAAACACGGCATCAAAGCCTCCGGCATGCCGGCCTGGGGTCCAAACCATGATGACGAGCGAATCTGGAGCATGGTGGCTTTCTTGAGACGCCTTCCCGAGCTGTCCCCCGAGCAGTATCAAGTCTTGACCGCTCGGGGTTCCGCTGAAGCTCCTCATCATTAGCTTGGGCTACCGCCTGGTGGTGGGCCCTGGAGTCAGATCCATTTTGCGAGAGTTTATAAGAGTCAGGAGGTTGCATGATGGGAAAACCGATAGAGGCGAGCCGTCGACGCTTTATCAAATCGGCGATCGGGGTGGCATCGGGCCTCGCTATGGCCAGGATGGCGCCGACCTGGGCGTCTCCTCTGGGACGAAGCTATGGCGATGCTGTCAACGCTGACTCTGCGGTCGATCTGCATATTCGCCGGGAGCAGATGAATATTGGTGGAAAGATCGGCAGGCCGATCACCATTAACGGCAGCATGCCCGGGCCGCTGATCAGGCTGAAAGAAGGACAGAAAGCTCGCCTCAACGTCACCAACTCGCTTGCTGATGACACCTCGATCCATTGGCACGGCATCATTCTGCCTGAAAATATGGATGGCGTGCCTGGCGTGAGTTTTCCCGGTATCAAGCCGGGACAAACCTTTCATTACGAATACGATGTTCAGCAAAACGGAACCTACTGGTATCACAGCCACTCGGGGCTGCAGGAGCAACTCGGTCACCTGGGGCCACTGGTAATCGACCCGGCGGATGGCGATATAGGCGCGGATCGCGAGCATGTAGTCGTCCTGAGTGACTGGACTTTTGAAGACCCTCACGAGGTGTTCCGCAACCTGACGGTGGCGGAGGGTTATTACAACTACCAGCAGCGAACCTTGGGTGACACGCTTGCCGATATTCGCCGCCAGGGGCTCGCGAAAACCTGGGAGCAGCGCTCGATGTGGAATCAAATGCGCATGAGCTCCCGGGATTTGCTGGATGTGAACGGCTCGGCCTATACCTATCTGATGAATGGCCGCGACAACGGAGCTAACTGGACGGCGCTGTACAAGCCGGGGGAAAGGGTGCGCCTGAGAGTCATCAACGGCTCGGCCATGTCGTTTTTTGATTTTCGCATTCCGGGCCTTGAAATGACGGTGGTTTCAGCCGATGGCCAGCCGGTCAAGCCGGTAACAGTGGATGAATTCCGCATCGGTGTGGCGGAAACCTACGATGTGGTCGTGACGCCAAAATGCGACCGCCCCTATACGCTGTTCGCAGAAACTATGGATCGAAGCGGCTATGTGCGGGGCACGCTCGCGACTGAAGTAGGGCAGGAAGCGCAAGTGCCCGAGTTACGGCCGGTGCCGGAGCGGGGCATGGCAGCTATGGGCATGAGCCACGACATGAATGGCATGGATATGTCGTCCAACCAGGGCGATGACGCCTCCATGGGTGAGCACCACGACATGCACGGTGATCACGGCGGGCATATGGCTGAATCTCCACAACGGCCTTCAGCGCCGGATCTCGGCATAGAGCACGCGCCGGGCGGCCATGGCCCCGCTGCGGCGATGATTGCCCGCAATCCGGTCAGCCGCCTGAACGAGCCCGGCGTTGGCCTCGAGGATGTCGAGCGCCGAGTTCTGGTTTACGGTGATTTGATCGGTGCTCATCCTTGGCCGGACGAACGGGAGCCTGAGCGCGATATTGAGCTCCACCTCACCGGCAATATGGAAAAATACATGTGGTCCTTTGACGGTGTGAAATTCACCGAAGTCGATGGACCGGTGGAGTTTCATCACGGCGAGCGTCTACGCTTGATCCTGGTGAACGACACTATGATGGATCACCCCATCCATTTGCATGGCATGTGGATGGAGCTTGAAAACGGTCAGTACCCTCGCCCTCGTAAGCACACCATCAGCCTCAAACCCAGTGAGGTGGTTTCGTTGCAAATCAGCGCCGACGCACCCGGCAGTTGGGCCTTTCACTGCCATCTGCTGTATCACATGAAGGCGGGCATGTTCCGCGTAGTCAACGTCAGCTAAGGAGGAGTTATGAAAAATCTGAAATTCATTATGCCTCTCGTGCTGGCTAGCGTGAGTGCCCCGGTGTTTGCGGGCCATGCTGAAGACGACTGGCCGGAACCGGTCAAACCCTACCGAACGGGTCAAGTACTGTTTGACCGGCTGGAAGTCACCCGCACCGACAATGACGAAAGCTTGATCGTCTGGGATATGTTGGCCTGGTACGGCGGAGACCGAAACCGAATTTATTTTAAAAGCGAAGGCGAAAACCAAAAAGACGACGGCGAGCCCACCGAGCTGGAGAGCGCGGAGGTGTTGGCCAGTCGTTTGATTACGCCCTTCTGGGAGCTGCAGGGCGGCATTGGTACCCGCGGTTCGCTGGCCTCGGGCGCAAATCGGGAAAACTACTTTGTGATCAGTTTGTTTGGCGTAGCCCCCTATCGGTTTGAAATGGACAACTCCATTACGATCAATGAAGATGGAGATATAGCCGCGAGTGTTGAAGCCGAATACGACCTGCGCCTGTCACAAGTATCGTATCTCCAACCGCGTTTGGAGATTGCGGCCGCACTGACCGACGCCGAAGACTATGGTCGGCCCAGCGGCTTCAATGATGTTCGTGTAGGGTTGCGCTATCGCTATGAGCTGGCCAGAGAATTCGCGCCCTATATTGGCGCTTACTGGAGCCGGTCTCTAGGAGACAAAGCTGACCAGATTCGAGCCGACGGTGGCGATGAGTCTGAAACCGGCGTCGTGGTCGGCGTTCGCATGTGGTTCTAATTCGATATGTTGAAAAAACAATAAGCCGGAGGAATCATGGCTAAGAAAGATGACAGAACGACGCATTACCAAGAAGGCAGCCTGACACTACCGGGCACGGTAATGCTGGGTACCGGCGTCATGATTGGCGCCGGCATCTTTGCGTTAACCGGGCAAATGGCGCAGATGACCGGCGTTCTATTTCCGCTGGCGTTTCTGGCCGCTGCCGTGGTCGTTGGCTTCAGTGCCTACTCCTACATCAAAATTTCCAACACCTGGCCATCCGCAGGTGGAATCGGCATGTACCTGCATAAGGCTTACGGCAATCGCTTGCCCACGGCCTTTAATGCCTTGCTGATGTATTTTTCTATGGTAATCGCGCAGAGTTTTCTAGCGCGTACCTTCGGCGCCTACACTATGCAGCTTTTTGGTAGTGGCGAAGGCGGAATAATGGTGCCTGTTCTCGGTGTATTGCTTATCCTCGCAGCTTTTGTCATCAATCTTTCAAGTAATCGTCTGATCCAAGGTGTGGCTTCTTTTGTCGGAATTCTGAAGATTATCGGCATCCTCATTTTCGGGCTGGTGGGAATCTGGGTTGCGGACAGCATCTCAGTTGACTTCTCAAACCCGGGAGAGGCTGGAACCTTTGGCAACTTTCTAGGCGCAACAGCTTTGGGGATACTGGCTTTTAAAGGCTTCACCACCATTACCAACAGCGGCTCGGAGGTGAAAGACCCAAAGCGCAATGTTGGTCGTGCCATTGTGATTTCCATCGTATCTTGCGTGGTGATCTACACATTGGTCGGCTTTGCCGTTGCGAGTAATCTTTCGCTGGCCGAAATTATCAGAACTCAAAACTATTCTCTTGCGGCGGCGGCGCGGCCGGCACTGGGGGAATACGGTGTCTGGGCTACGGTGGCTATTGCCATGATGGCAACCGCTGGTGGCATTTTGGCAAGCATTTTTGCGGTCTCGCGCATGCTCGCTATGCTGACAGAAATGAAACTGGTACCTCACAGTCACTTTGGCATGCCCGGAAGTATCCAAAAGCACACTCTGGTCTACACTGTAGTGCTTGGCTTATTTCTTACTGCATTTTTTGATCTGTCTCGAATTGCAGCACTGGGAATTGTGTTTTACTTGATAATGGATATTGCCATTCACTGGGGCGTGCTCCGCTATTTGCGTGAAGAGCTTAATGCCAAAGCCTGGATTCCCGTTACGGCAATTGTCCTCGACTTGCTCGTGCTAGGAGGCTTTGTCTGGGTCAAGCTGAATACTGACCCCTTCGTGATCGGGGTGGCCGTTGTTGCGATGATTGTTATTGCGGTTGGTGAGCAGATTTTCCTCAAAAAGTCCTCAGGAATCGAGCCGCCGACTGGCGAGCACTCGCATGCTCATCATCACTAACATTCTGAAATCGACCAGAGGAGCAAAAGCATGATGGAGAACCATATGTTTGGCGGCGCAATGGGCGCAGGGCACTGGCTATGGATGCTGTTTGTTGCCGTTATTGTTGTGATACCGGTCTGGCGCATTTGCCAGCGTGCGGGTTATCCGGGCATTTTGGGAGTTTTGATTTTGATTCCGCTCGTCAATCTCGTCTTTCTTTATTTCTTGGCGTTTGCGGATTGGCCTAGCAAAAAAACTAGTGACTAAGGTCTAGAAAACCTGTGTAAAAAGTGATCATTATTTTAAGAGGAGGAGGTTCCGGGTTTGCAAAATCGCAAGAATGCTGTAATTGCCGGCTATGTGGGCAATGTTATTGAATGGTACGATTTCGCCCTTTATGGCTTTATGGCCAGTATTCTTTCCCAGTTGTTTTTTCCAAGTGACAATGAAGTCGCTTCTCTTCTGGCAACTTACGGAGTTTTCGCAGCTGGTTTTGTGATGCGCCCGCTTGGCTCATTCGTGTTTGGCTGGCTTGGTGATACCATTGGCCGCAGTAAAACAATGCTGCTTTCCGTGGCGTTAATGTTTCTGCCGACCCTGTTTTTAGGCCTTCTGCCTTCCTATGCCGTTATTGGAATTTGGGCGCCGATACTGTTGGTGATCATTCGGTTGGTTCAGGGCTTGTCTGTGGGCGGTGAGTTTTCCTCCTCGGTAACCTACCTGGTTGAAACCGCCGACCCTGATCATAGAGGCCGAGCCGGTAGCTGGGCGAACCAAGGTGCCATTAGTGGAATGCTTTTAGGTGCCGGACTTGCTGCGTTGGTGACTACCGTTTTCCCGAAGGAGGTTGTCCTCGAGTGGGCCTGGAGAATTCCATTTCTTCTCGGCGGTTTTTTAGGTGGTATAGCGATGTATCTGCGTCGTAAGTTACCAAAATCTCCCGAGTTTAAAAGTTATTCAGATCAGGCGGAGCCGAGATCCCCCCTCAAGCTTGCGTTTACTCGCAATGGTAAGCAAATGGCTCAAGCCATTCTGTTTGCATCGGCCTACGGTGTGTTTTTTTACATTCCCATGGTTTATTTGCCCAACTGGTTAAACGAGCACGCTTCTTTCGGTCTTGATCGCGCCATGCAGATTAACTCGCTGGCGCTACTCGTAGCTGCGCCGCTTGTATATCTATCCGCGTTAATAGGAGATCGATACTTGCTCAGGACCCACTGGATTACCCTTTCTTTTGGTTTAGTGGCCTTGGCAGCCTGGCCCTTGTTTGAGTTGATGCAGGCGGGATCTTTAGTCGCGGCTACCCTCGGACAAGTTTTGTTTATCGCGATGTTAGCTATTCCTCTGGGCTCCGCCCCCGCAATCTTCGTGGAGCTATTCCCTCCTGTCGATCGCCTTACGGGGTATTCCATCAGCTACAACCTCGGGGTAGGAGTCATTGGTGGTGCTACGCCAATGGCGGCGACTTGGTTGATTCAGCAAACGGGCAATTCGCTCAGCGTCGCCGGTATGTTAGTGGTCGCTGGGGCTTTAGGTGTCCTCGCGATGCTGTGGATTGATGATTCAAGCCGTGAAGATATTTGTCAGCCTGCGGGACAAAAGTGCCCGGTTCAATGTTGAATCAAAAAAGTTTTGTCGACTGGGGTGATTTTCGCATCCACAAAACTATTGCTTACGCGCTGGCGCGCAGGACTTACTTTAGGGGAAGAGTTATGAGTGACTCAGCTAGCCATGCCGGGACATGGGGCTTAGCAATTATTTTCATTGTTTTGATATCCTGGTTTTTCTATCGCTACTTCGCCCCAAAAAGCTGGCGAGAGTGGGCGGGGGCGGGCGTCGTCCAGGCCTTTATTATTGCCTTATACGCCGAGATGTACGGTTTTCCGCTTACCATTTACGTGCTGGTGCGTTTCTTCGGGCTCGATAGTGAGTATGTAAGCTCCAACCTCTGGTCTACGCTGGTCGGCCTCGGGGAAACCGGGATGATGGTCGCGATGGTGGCCGGCTACACCTTGGTGTTTATCGGCATTGGGCTGTTCATTCAGGGGTGGCGCCAAGTGTATCGGGCGCGCCATGAAGATCGCTTGGTTCTCAACGGCCTATATGCCTACGTTCGCCATCCTCAGTATACCGGCTTGTTTCTTGCGCTATTCGGCGAGGGCGTAGTGCATTGGCCAACGCTATTTTCGGTTGGACTGTTCCCCGTCATTGTTCTTGTTTACACCTGGCTTGCCAAACGCGAAGAAAAGCAAATGCTTGACCATTTTGGTGATGACTATCGCGCCTATATGCAGCGGGTTCCCATGTTTCTGCCTGGCTGGCGTCAATGGCCTCAGCTCGCAGATGCTTCGCTGGACGAAACCGATCGCAAAAATTCCTATTGATGTTTCTTGTACATGAGTCCCCAGCTAGGGGGAAAATTTGCGCTTCCGGGGAGGGTGTCTAGACTTGAAACTGATCTTCGTCGAGGCATTCATTGCAAGGGGTTCCAAAGTCCTTTTGCAATGCCAAATTTAAATCTCACGAACCTGAACCAGAGTAGGATGGGAAGTTAAACGTTATGAGCGCTACACAACAATACCTAATACTGCTGGGTTTAGCACTGGGTATCCTGGGTGCGGTGTTAAGCTTGTATGGCTTAGCTCGTAGTTTGGGCGCCACACGGCAGGAGCCAGGCAAGGATGTTCCGGCAAGCGCGGGGGTGCTGTCGCGGGATCCGGTTTGGGGCCGCTATCACGCGCGCTATTACGGTTATGCATTGTTGTTTTTGGCGTTCGATATGGAGATGGCCTATATGTACCCTTGGGCGGTTGTGTTCAAGGAGGTAGGGCTGGTTGCTTTACTTGATATGGGCGTGTTTCTTGCGATTCTCTTTCTCGGGCTGCTTTACGGATGGAGCCAGGGCGCTCTGAGGCGGCAGTGATGTCTGAGGCCGCAACGACACTTGCCGGCGCACGCAAAGGGCGTCCATCTATCCTGCGAAGGTGGGTTGGGCAGGCTCTGGCG
The DNA here is from genome assembly GCF_040119285.1 of Alcanivorax sp. Taxonomy (GTDB): domain Bacteria; phylum Pseudomonadota; class Gammaproteobacteria; order Pseudomonadales; family Alcanivoracaceae; genus Alcanivorax. The sequence goes on along the minus strand of NZ_JBEDTY010000017.1, from coordinate 45,588 downwards.
CGCAATTTGAGCTGCCTGGTAGTCCCTGGGCCGGAAGTGGCCCTGGCGCATGGGCTGGACCTGGCGGCCGCAGACATGCGCATCGCCGCCACGCCGCGCGATGCCACTGTGCTTCTGATTGTCGGTGAGCTATCTCAGAAGTTGGATGAGGCCACAGCAGTGCTCTACGCCCAGATGCCTAGGCCGCGAGCTATTCTAGTGCTCGGTGGGTCAGCACCTTCGTCTTTACCTCAAGCTGACGTTTCTGCGGATCTCTCACAAACCGAACTGATGGAGGCGGCCACTCGGCTGCAGCGGTTGCTGGCTGAAGACGCCTTCGCCGCCTCGCCTGACGATTTTGACTCATCAATCCTGCAAGCCAAAACTGAGTACGTCTGCCCCATGCACCCGGAAGTGGTGGAGGACGAACCAGGCAGCTGCCCCAAATGCGGTATGGACCTGGTGGCGCGCGAAGCCGGCGGCGACTCGGATGCCGGGGAGCACGACCACGACCACGACCACGAGCACGAGCACGAGCACCACGGCCACGAACATGACCATGACCACGAGCATGAGAGCGAGGAACACGATCATCACCATGCTCACCACAATGATCATGGGCAGAGTCATGAGCACCATCACGACCACGAACATCACCAGAACCATAAACGCGCTCATGACCACGAACAGCATCAGGGCGACGACGATCACGAGCATGCTCATTGCCATGAGCATGAGGATCATGGTCACCAACAGAGCACGGCTCAAGAACAATCCGGTACTGAATATATCTGCCCTATGCATCCGGAAATAAGACAGAACGAGCCGGGCAGCTGCCCCAAATGCGGCATGGATCTAGAGCCGCATAAGCCCGAAGAAGACGAGGGTGTGAGGGAAGGGGTGCCGGAGCACGATCACGAGCACCACCATGACCATTCCGGGCACGACCATGACGGGCATGATCATTCTGACCACGACCACGACAGTTCCGGATTCATGTCCATGGTCGAGGTTACCAAAGACCTGCCCCGCAGTGCCGATGGTTTGGCAATGGACTGGCTTGAGGTGCCCTTCGGCCCCTGCTTTCCCGGTTTGCCGGGCGGATTGAAGCTAACCTTGACGCTCGACGGCGATGGGGTGACCGAGGGCCAAGCAACATCTCTGGTAGCTATGAACACGTCATCTGAAGAGGTGGCGGTCGAAACCTTCATCGAGCGCCTGGCGGCGGCTATGCCGTTGGCACCGGTAAGTTATCGCCTCTTGGCCTGTCGCGCTATCGAGCAGGCGGCCGGTCTGGAGCCAGATCCGGCCGTCGAGCGGGGCCGGGCGGCCGCTCTTGAGCGCGAGCGCATCGCCAGCCACCTGGGCTGGCTGGCTCAGTTGGGGCGCCAGCTCAGCTTTGTCTGGTTAACGCGTCGTGCGGCGGCTTTGCAATTGGAAACCCAGCGCGCCGACCGGGAGCAGCTTGTCGCCCTGCGACCGGCGCTGCAGTCGCTCATTGCACGGCTTGAGCATACGCCCCTCCTCAAAGCGCGCTTGAAAGGCATCGGAGCTTTGCCCCACGGCTCCCAGGATCTACGAGGCCCGGTGGCCCGCGCCTCCGGCCGAACCGAAGACGCCCGCCAGGCGGATGCAATGTATCGCGAGCTGGGTTTCGAAATGCGCGCTGAGAGCGCCGGGGACGCCTGGGCGCGTCTCCGGCAGCGGCATGTTGAGATCATGACCAGTCTCGACCTCGTGGAGGTGGCCGGAGACCCTGAGCTCCCCAAGCTGCGCGCCATCGACAACCCTTCCGGAACGGGAGAGGCGACCGTGGAAACGCCGCGTGGCCGCGCCACATTGCGACTAACGCAGGAGCGAGGGCAGGTGGTATCGGTCGAGCTGGATAGCGCCTGCAGCCAACATATCGGCTTGGTCGCCGATTTGGTCGAGGGCCAGGAGCTGGGCGATGCCCTGGTGGCGGTCGGGTCACTGGATCTCTCGCCCTGGGAGGTGACCTCATGACTGTCGCCTTAGTGTTGCTCACCTTGCTGGTTGGCGCTTGGTTACTGGCTGTGATTGAGGCCTGGCTAACGACCGGCCGCCTGCGACCGGTTGCGCCGCTGCTGGCGGGCCTGTCGCACCTGGGCCGGGAGTCCATCCTGGCGCGCAAACCCGACCGGTTGTTTTTCGAGACCGCGCCAGTGTTGTTGCTGGTGGTAGCGGTGCTCGGTGCTGCCGTGCTTCCGCTGGCGCCGGATCTGGTCATCGCTGATCTGGCCACCGGCGCCTTGTTTCTTAACGCGGTGCTTGCCTATGTGTTGGTATCGCTGATTATGGCGGGTTGGGGCCCGAATGGCGCCTACGCGATGGTCGGTGGCTGGCGCTTTCTCGGCCAGCTTATCGCCTACTCCATGCTTATCGTCATGCCCATTACGGCGACCGCCATGCGCGCTGAGTCCCTGCTAAACAGTGCCATCGTCGAGTCTCAGGCCGGTTTATGGAACATCGTTTACCAACCGCTGGGCTTTGTGTTGTTTTTCATCGCCGCTATCGCGTTGGCGTTCCGCTCACCCTTCGACCTGCCTACCGCACCCGGTGAGTTGGCCGGCGGGGTCGACGCCGAATACACCGGCGTGCGCCTGGCAGTGTTGCGGCTGGCACGGTTGGTGATGGTAATCACCCTGTCTGCCGCGACCACGGTGTTTTTTCTCGGTGGCTGGCAGGGGCCGCTTTTGCCGCCCTGGGCCTGGAGCCTGATCAAGACTCTGGCGGTAGCCGTATCGATGTTGTTGGTCGGCTTTTATTTACCTCGTATTCGCGAGGCGGATCTGCTGGGCTGGTGCTGGAAGCTCGGGATCCCTCTGGCATTGCTCAATATCTTGATAGTCGGATTGCTCATCCTGGTGGTGCCTTAATGGTTGTTCAGGCTTTTTTTGTCGGCGTATTCGGGCTGGCAGCCATTGGTTTCGGTGTGGCGGTGTTCCGTACTGCGTCTATGGTGCGTTCTGCATTGGCGCTGCTGTTTTCGCAGGCCGCCGTGGGCTGCATGTTTCTGGCCATGCAGGCCGAATTCCTGGGCGTGCTGCAGATTATGATGATGGCCACCGAAATGAGCATCATGGCCATCTTCATGGTGATGTTCATGATGGACCCCGGTGGGCTTGGCGGGATGGATATGAGCCACCAGAAGCGCTTTTCGATTGGCGCCGGAGCCATTGCCGCCGCCACCGCCATCTCGGTAGCGCTGTTCTCTGATTGGGGACCGATAGTCGCCGAGGCGCCGGATGCCGCAATGCAAACGCGGGAACTCGGTTTTGAAATGTTGGGTCGCTCTATGCTGGTTTTCGAGACCGCCGCCATCACCATCCTGACCGCAATGATCGCGGCTACGGCAGTAGCGATTCCGGTGCGCCAGCCCGGCGTCGACACAGGAAAGCTCGACAAGGGAAACGGTGATAAAGAGCAGGAGGCTTCAAAATGACTCCGGTACTGATCCTGGCACTTCTGACCGGCGCCATTCTCTTTGGTGTCGGTATCTATGGCGCGCTCTCGCAGACTAATCTGGTCATGATAATGATGGGCGTGGAGCTGATTCTGGCGGGCGCGCTGGTGAACCTGGTGGCCTTTTGGCGCTTTCTGCATCCGGAGGTCTACGCCGGACAGATGTTTGTGCTGGTGGTGATGACGGTTATGGCAGTGGAGATGGCCGTCGGTTTCGGCGTCGCAATTGCACGCTTCCGGGCCAAGGGCTCGGTCGAGATGGAAGAGGCAGGAGACCTGAAAGGATGAGTGACCTGGTCTTTCCCATAGTGTTCCCTTTGCTTGCGGCCGCTGCCATTCTGCTGCTGCGCCGGGGAGCGGCTATTTTGGCGTTGGCCGGGGTCGCACTTAGCCTGGCGGCAAGCCTTAAGCTTTTGAGGGCGATCGCAAGTGGTGACTCCGCAACCCTGCTGTTACCGGGCTTACCGGAGCTGCCCTTGCGGTTGACCGCCGAGCCGTTAGCCGCGCTGTTCAGTGTGGTGGTGGCCGCCGTGGCGACTTGCGTACTGATTTATTCGGTGGGCTATATGAAGCGGGAGTCCGGTTTACCCCGATTTTTTGCCCTCATGTCCCTGTTTGTTGCCGCCATGCAGGCCCTGGTGCTGGCCGGCGACTGGATTCTGGTGCTCGTCGCCTGGGAGCTGATCGGGTTGTGCAGTTACCTGCTGATCGGTTTCTGGTTTCAGCGACCCGAAGCGGCGAACGCCGCGAGCCGTGCCTTTCTCTACACCCGCAGCGCCGACCTTGGTCTGTACATCGCTATATTTATCCTCATCGGGGCGGCAGGCACCAGCCAGATCGCCGCCACCCTGAATGTCGACGGAGGCACCGCCGTGGCGGCCGGGCTTTTGTTGCTGCTGGCCGCCATGGGCAAGTCCGCCCAGGTCCCCTTGCAGGATTGGCTTATGCGCGCCATGGCGGGGCCAACACCGGTGTCGGCGTTGTTGCATTCGGCGACATTGGTGGCAGCTGGCGCCATTTTACTGATCCGCGTAGCGCCGCTGCTGGCGCCGAACGTTTTGCACGCTATTGGGCTGGTGGGCGGTATTACTACCGTGGCGGCGGGCCTGATTGCGCTGGCTGAACGTGACCTCAAGCGCCTGCTGGCAGCCTCAACCGCCAGTCAGTATGGTCTGATGCTGATTGCGGTCGGCGCCGGTGTGCCGCTGGCGGCGTTGCTGCATCTGCTCGCCCATGCCGCCATCAAGAGCGGTCTGTTTTTAGCGGCCGGTGAATTTCAGCATGCGCGTGGCGGCACGGCTCTGGAGCGCTTGCGGGGTGTAGGGCGCGTCCGGCCCTGGACTTTCCTCGGCTTCGCATTGGCAGCGCTGGCGCTGGTGGGTGCTCCACCGCTGAGTGGCTTCTTCTCAAAGGACGCGGTGATCGCCGCCGCACTCTCCGCGCCAAATGTCGCCTGGCTCGCTCCTCTGGCACTGGTGGGCACGCTGCTGACTGGCGCCTACCTGGCTCGCACGCTGCGGCTGCTATGGCGTGAGCGCGAGGAGGGCGAGAGCGAAAGCCGTCCGGTCGCCGGTGCCTGCTGGATGGGGCTAGGAGTATGGGTCCTGGTAATCCCAGCCGTCTTCCTGGGTCTGACCTTCGGTCCCATTGAAGCCTTGTTGGGTTTACCCGGTCCTGAAGCCCATGGCACTACTGCCATGCTGTTCGGACTTCTCGCGGCAGCGGCCGGTCTGGCGCTGGGCTGGCTGGTACCGGCCCCGCGCCTGCTTGGCCCTTTCCACCCCTGGGCACAATCGGGGCTGGTCATCGCCGGAGGGCTCACCTTCTGGATTGGGCGGCCAGCCATGGCTCTTGCCTACGGCTGTCAGCGACTGGAGCGTGGCCTATACGCGACCGTCCTGAGTGTCGGCCGTGGCGGCCTCTTCATTGCTCGAGGTTGCGGGCGCGTGGAACGAGGTTTGTATGCGGTGGTGTTGGGTACTGGCCGTGCCAGCTTGGCCGTGGCGCATTTGGTTCGGGTAGGAGATGAGCGCCGAATCGACGGCCTGATCTTCTCCCTGGTGGCCGGCGTGCGAGGCTGGGGAGACCGTGCCCGCTCCCTGCAAAGCGGTTGGATTCACCACAGTCTGGCTATCAGCGCCGTGGTTACCGCCGTAACACTGATCATACTGCTTTCGGCTTCATTGAGTTTCTAGAGGACAGCCATACTCATGCTACCAGTTGTATCACTTACTCTGTTTTTGCCGCTCGCCGGTGCCGTCCTGATTCTGGCCCTTCCGAGGCCAACGGCGCGAACCGTACACAGCATTGGTATTGGCACCGCCGGTTTAACTCTGGTCGGCGCGCTGGCCATGTGGCTGGAGGGAGTGAGTGGCGCGGGCTTTTCCCAAGTCGAAGAGCTCGAATGGATTCCGGCCATCGGTGCCGCCTACCGGGTCGGGGTGGATGGTATCAGCCTGCCCTTAGTGCTGCTGAGTGCCATGCTGTTTTTGGTGGCGTTCATCTATGCTTCGTCGCTGCGCGAGCGCCCGCGCGCCTACGTGGCTTTGGTTCTACTTCTGGAAACTGCGGCTATCGGCACCTTTACCGCCCTCGACGGAATTCTGTTCTATGTGTTCTTCGAAGTCTCCCTAGTGTCGATGTATTTCATGATTGCCGGCTGGGGGCATGAGGACCGGCAGCGGGCGGCTCTGATGTTCTTTATCTACACGCTTCTGGGCAGCCTGCCGTTATTGCTCGCCATCCTGGGGCTTTACCTCGGCAGTCCCGATCCCAGCTTCGACATGCGCGCCTGGATCGCTAATCCACCGCTTGAAGGGGCCGCGGCCATGTGGGCGTTGGTCGCCATGCTGGTTACTTTCGCGGTCAAGATCCCCGCCGTACCGCTGCACACTTGGTTACCTGCCGCCCACGTTCAGGCGCCGACTATCGGCAGTGTCATCCTGGCCGGCATCATGCTGAAATTTGGAACCTATGGGCTGGTTCGCTTCGCTCTACAAATGACTCCGGAGGCGTTCCGCGAAGCCGGCGTCGTTGTTTTGGTTTTCGGTGTCATCGGCGCGCTCTATGGCGCCTTCGCCGCTCTGGCGCAGACCGATCTCAAGCGCCTGGTGGCCTATACCTCGATCAACCACATGGGCTATGTGATCATCGGCGTCGCCGTGGCCGCACTGACCCTAAACCCCTCAGTGCGTGCCACCGCCCTCGATGGCGCCGTCCTGCAGATGTTCAGTCACGGCCTGGTGACCGGTGCATTGTTCTTCCTGGTGGGCATGATTCAGGAGCGTGCGCATACTCGGGAAATGGGTGAATTCGGTGGCCTACTTAAAACGGTTCCGCTGCTGGGCTGGTCATTTATGCTGGCAGCCTTCGCGTCCCTTGGACTGCCTGGTCTGGCGCACTTTCCGGCCGAGTTCCAGATATTTCTCAGCACTCTGGGCACTGTGCCCGCCGCTGTTGTCGCGATACTGGGCATCGCGATCATTGCCGGCACTTTTCTCAAGGCAATCCGCGAAACCTTCCTTGGCGAGCCCCAGCAACGCTGGCATAGCATGCCCGACCTGAGCGTGCGGGAACTGCTCGCCGTGGCGCCACTGCTGGTGCTTACCCTAGTTACCGGGGTGGCGCCGTCCTGGGTGCTGGACATCATTCATCGGACGACCTCGGCGTTGGTGCTGTAATGGGTCATGACCTTGCGTTATTAATTCCGGAAATAGCCGTTCTGTTAACGGCGGTCGGTGCACTGATTGCGGAAATGCTGCGCTGGCCGCGCGTTGCCTTGGCGGTTGCCATCGTGGGCCTGTTCATCGCCACGGGCTTGACCTTGAGTATGCTGGGCACCGACGCCGCCGTGTTCGGGGGCAGCTTCCGAATCGACACGCTCAGTATTTGGGCCAAACTTATCCTGTTGCCCGCCACCGTGCTTTCCCTGTTGCTGGCGCGCGTGGATGTGCGAGGCACCGTTCGTGAGGGCACGGTCTACAGTTTGCTGTGCTTTGCCACTTTTGGTGCACTCGTTCTGGCCGGAAGCGGCGATATGATGTTTCTAGTGCTGGGCGTCTTGTTGACCAGCCTAGCCAGCTTCGCGCTGGTGGCCTACCCGGACGATGACCCGGCCACCGAAGCCGCCATGAAATACTTTGTATTCGGCTCGGTTACCGGCGCGGTGATGGTCTTTGGCTTGAGTTACTGGTTCGGCGCCGCTGGCTCCACGCTGCTCTCTGATCTCGCGCGCGCCGACGCCATGCCGCTAGCCGCCATCCTCGGCCTGGTGACGGCGATTGTCGGCCTCGGCTATAAGGCGTCATTGGTTCCGTTTCATTTCTGGGTGCCAGACGCTTATCAAGGCGGGCCCTTATCGATAGCCGCCTACCTGTCTGTGGTGCCCAAAGTCGGCGCTCTGTTCGCGCTAACCCAAGTGCTTCGAGACCTGCCCTTGGAGAGCGGTTGGACCGCAGTTATTGCGGGGCTGGCGGTACTGAGTATGACGTACGGCTACCTCGCCGCATTGGCGCAGGATAATGTCGTTCGGCTGTTGGCTTACTCATCAATTGCGCAGTCCGGTTACTTCCTGCTGGGCATTTTGGCCGTGGGCTCAAGCTCGCTTGCCTTGCCATCGATCATTCTATTCGCCGCCGCCTACGCGGCCATGAACCTGGGTGCCTTCGCCATTGTTGCCATGGTCGGACGCACCTTGACCGATTTCAATGGCCTGGGGCGCAACAGGCCATTAATGGGGATCGCAATGGTGCTATTTCTGCTGTCGTTGGTCGGCATTCCGCCACTTGCTGGTTTCGTGGGCAAGTTCCTGATTTTTGCGGCTGCCATAGATGCCCAATTCACGTGGCTGGCGGTGGTGGGGATTGTCAATAGTGTGCTTTCTCTGGCGGTGTATTTGCGTATTATTGTACCCATGTACCGGCAAGGGGAGGCGGCTCCGAATGCCCCCGAATATTGGCTGAGCATGGTGGCGATAACCGCGCTTTCAGGCACGGTCATCATCGGGTTGGCTGCGCAGTTCTTCCTTGTGATTCCGATGACGTAATGGCATTCCTAGTACCATGGTCGCTGACGTTTAAAGCGACGTATTTTAAATTCAGACAAGAGGTTTAGCATGAAAGTTGAAACTATTTTTGACCTGATTGAATGGAGCCGAAAGTTGCACGGGAGCCTGGCAAAGTGCCTGTCTCATTGCGCTCCGCTTCATCAAAATGAACGCGCTTCTCTGCTGCTCGAGTATCTGGCCTCGCACGAAGCGGAAATAGAGAAAATAGTGGCAGGGTTTGAACAGCAGGCTGATCCCAGGGCAGCTCGCACTTATGTGTACGATTACATGCCGCACAATCCTATTACCACCCACCTGGATTGCGACGATCACTACGCCAAAATGGATGCCACTTCAATAGAGACGGAAGTGGTCGATTTCCACGAACAAATCATCAGTCTTTACCGAACGCTTATCGAAAAGGCAGAAATACCCGAGGTCACAGAACTGGTGCAGTCATTGCTGGATATGGAAGAGCATGAAACCAAGCGCTTGGTACGGCAGATAGGGCGCATGGATGACATGTAAGTAAAATAGGCCTATCCGTTTTTGCTGGAGTCAGCGCGCGGAGGCCGCTGCCGGCCCGGTACTTCTTGGCGGGCGGAAATGTCTCCCGCTAGGTTTGCTTGAGGAGAACTGGTGCAAAGCCACCACCTGGGGTGCGAAAATTGGTGGTCTGGCCCCGATACAAGCGCGCCGCCGCCAACAGCAGCTCGCCGCGATAGGTATATAGACGTACGTCGACCTTGAGCATTTCCCTCTCGTCATCGACCATCACCAGGCGTTCTGAAGGTGGCACATAGGTCTGCGCGATGTAGTCGCTTTCTAGAATTCGGGCAAAGGCGCTTTTTGTGAGTTTGCTGCCTTTATAAACTCCTTTGCTGCCATGACCCGCTACAGGTTTGAAAAACAATTGCCGTCGCTGCCGCCAGAGTTCTTCGCCATTGGCGGCATCGACTAACTGGGTGCGCGGAATACTTTGGCGAAGCAATTCGGCGTTCTCAGCGCTCAGGCCACACTCCCTCAAGGTCGTTTGATCTGACAGAACAGCCAAATTGCGTTTGTTCGCGAACAGTGCGTGAATGTGGGGGTTGGGGGTTATAACAGCGCCTCCCTCCGACCAGGCCGCGCGTAAGGTGGCGTGATCGGGGGCTTCGAGTCCGAAGTCCACCAACCGATTGTACACCAGATCGATTCGTTTGCCGTTGCCGTACAGCACTCCGTTATTAAGCTGAAAATCTTTGGGGGACAGAATGTGGGTCTCGATTCCGCCCCTCTGCAGCAACCTCTGAGCGAGCCTGAATTCCGGATAGAGGTACTGTTCCTCTGGCTGATCATCGACGATAGCGATTGTCTCCAGGCGTCTGCTGCCGCGCTGGGCGCGCCATTCGCTTTCGAACTGACGGATCACCTCGCGGTCAAAGTCCTCGGTCCAGAGTTCATTGGTCGCACCGCCACAGCATCGTTTTTGAGCACGGACAAGAATCGCATTGAGAAACGCACCTCCGGCATTGGTGTTAATCTCGATTAGACGTGGTCCATCGTCGCCAAGATGGAAGTCATAGCCCATAAAGGCACCAGCGGGACCGGGGTCGAGCCGTGCTGTCGATGGTGCCCAGGACAACACCTTCTCTCGATAGTCGGAGAGCGCAGCGGCCGCTTCCAATGCGCGAACCAAGGCCTGCATCTTGGCCAGATCTTGGTCGGGAACAAAGACAGCAACGTTGGAGAAAAGTTGATGCCAGGCCTCGCTGGACAAAATATCCTCGGCGTCTTCACCCAGTAGATGGGCGATATCCTGAGCTACCGCTGGCCGATCGAGAGTGACGCAGGAACAACTTTGGTTGAGTCTTTTTGCCTCTGCCTGCTGTGAAGTTTCATTAGTTGGGTGCACAGGTCATACCAAATGATCGTAGGTTTACGAAAGTTCTCGGGATTGTAGCAAAATGCGCTGTACTTGGGCCATGGAACCCGCTTGATGAAGCGGTGGATTTGGTAACGAGTGGTTTTTCAGTCCGCACTTTCTCAAATGGGCATTTCATCGTCCGGTACCGTAAGCCCAGGAAAGGGCGTCGGCCAGGGTAACTTGGCCCCTTGTTGGTTCACCAGCTACGTCTCTTCTATCGGGGTCGATTGTCCCGTCCGGCTCAATCCCGGACATTGCTCGGGGGCGCTTGGATGGAGTTCCTCTTCTTCCTGACGCTCCGCTTCCCGCTCAGACTCTCTCAGCAGCCATTGCTCCATGCGGGCATGCATCATTGCGTTTTTCTCTTCGCGGCGCCTAATGTCTGTCGCAAGGTCTTTATGAAGAGAGAAAGCCATTAGGACCATCAGCAACATAAAAGGAAATGCGGCGACAATGGAAAGAGTGCGGAGCCCGTTCAGCCCGCCGCTCAGCAAGAGCACGGAGGCCATTAACAGCTGCAAGCAGCCCCAGAGCACTCGAACAAAGCGTGTTGGCGTTAGTACACCCTTGGAGGTGAACATGCCCAGTACGAAGGTGGCTGAGTCCGCAGAGGTGACCACAAACATCGAGACCAGTATGACCGCCAGAACAGCGGCGACCCCACCCCAAGGCAGTTGATCTAAAAGTACGTAAAGACCGGATGGAACTTCTTCTGCCACGGCATCGGCGATACCGACGCCTTCAAACAGTTCGAAATGGATGGCGGAACCACCAAAGGTTGAGAACCACAGCATGCTCAAGGCGACGGGAATGACCATTACCCCCATGACGAACTCCCGAATGGTTCTTCCCCTTGATATTCGGGCGATAAAACTCCCCACGAAGGGCGCCCAGCTTAACCCCCATGCCCAGTAAAACATGGTCCACTGCTCCACCCACTTTTCGTCGGAGTGGGGGGCGGTTACCAGGCTCATTTCGATGAGGTTTCCGAGATACTCGCCAAGCGTTTGGGTGAGCTCACCAAAAATAAAGGCCGTGGGGCCCGTGACCAGGACGAAGAGCAGGAGGCCGCTCGCGATTACAAGGTTGGCGTTACTGAGATGGCGTATGCCCTTGTCGAGTGGCGTCATGGCCGATATGGTAAAAAGCGTTGCAAGCCCTCCCAGGATCATAAACTGCGATGTGGTCGAGTAATCCATTACACCCAGCCGGGAGAGGCCGCTATTGACCTGCAGCGCGCCAAGCCCCAGAGTCGTTGCAACCCCGAACAAGGTGGATACTACCGCCAGAATATCGATGGCTTTTCCCCAACCGCGGTCTACTCGCTCTCCCAACAGGGGGCGGAATGTTTCGCTGATCAAACCATAGCTATTGTGGCGAAAACGGACATAAGCGATAGCCAGACCCACAAGGGTAAAGTTGGCCCATTGGTGAAAACCCCAGTGAAAGAACGAGTAACGCATGCCCAGCTGCGCCGCCTCTACGCTGCGCGGCTCGGCAAGGCCCAGGGGCGGAACGTTCAAGTGCATGATGGGTTCCGCCACGCCCCAGAACACCAGTCCAACGCCCATGCCCCCCGAGAAAATCATGGCCAGCCAGCTGGTGAAGGAGAACTCCGGCAACTCGTTCTCCTGGCCCAGGCGGAGGTTTCCGAACCTGGAGAACGCCAGGAAAAAGATAAATACTACAAAGCCGGTGGTTGCCATCAAGTACATCCAACCAACATTTTTGGCGGTTGCATCGAGGACTTTCTGGGCGATTGCTTCAACGGTTTCCGGCTGAAGGGCAGAGGTGACGACAAAGGCGGTAATAATGAGTAGTGAGGTGTAGAAAACCACCCCGACATCACCGAGGTGTCTCTTCAGGAAAGTTGTTAATCGGTTCATAAATAGCTCACCAGACAGTTCTCACGTTTCTACCCGTTTCGACGTAGGATCCATTAAAAATAATCATTGTCTCTCTTTTGAGAACCAGCGATACAAAGACACAAACAGAGCCGCGATGTACCAACCGTACAAATAGGCTTCAACTAATCCAATTAAAAATCCCGACCACGTAAGCCATTCGAAGCCGGGCAATAAAGGCGCCCAAGCTTCGTACATACGCATCTGCGCCGGGGCGAGCAGGCCAAAGCCTACGCACAGCAGATAGCTGATTACTAACAGAACTGACAGGGTGTTGCCTAGCGGGACGGTACGTAAACGGGTATTCACTACAGTAGAATCGTTCATAGCTAATTTCCTCTTCTCGTTGTAGAAAAATCTTGATTTTTTGATTGGGGCAAGCGTTTGTGCCGGCGCGGCGGGCCACCAGCCCAATGCAACTAGACCGAACGGCTGGACCGGATGGCGATGCAGCCGAGCATATGTCTGTGCGATAGCCACATTATCAGCGGCGGGAGAATAAGCCACTGCAGAAGTGGGGCCAGTCCCACGCCTAACAGAGGTATGATCGGCATAGAGTCTGCGTATGTCCATCGTTCCAGAGGGCCGGTCGCCAGCCATTCCATGACGATGGTCACGAGAAATGCCGCGAGCAGAAGGGTGATAGCCGGCTTTCGTTTGCCCTCGAGGAGCCATCGACGGTGTCCGAAGACTATTGAGGAAAACCAGAAGCTGGCCAGTAGAATCAGCACATCGCCGCCGGAAGCCTGTATACACATCCAAACCACTGAGCCGTGAGATGCCTTCGCCATACCGGTAAACCAAGGGACTTGAAGCATCTCCCACAAAAAGTGTGTCAAAAAACCAAATCCCGCCAGGGGGAGTTCTGGCAAAAGGACGGATAGTCGGCTGGTGGGCGCTCCTTGGCGTATTCGTTCGATCACATGTTGCTCCTGTTGCGGGGTTTTCCACTCCAGCTGTGTTTATAAGGAGGCACGGACTGTAGCGACTAAGGTGGTGTTGCGCTCTCGTCGGGGGCTACCACAGCATTTCTCCCTTGCATCATGGCTATACCGATAATGACAACGACTATTCCAAGAATCTGGACGGGTTGAAGCCGCTCTTCAAAGAACATAAATCCAATTAGCAACCCAAGTACCGGGGTTAGAAAGCTGAAGACGTTCAATCGGTTTAAGGGGGCGCGGGCCAGCAGGGCGAACCATAAATACACCATGGCGGCTGTCGCCAGGGCAGATAGAATGAGCAGGGAACCGGTGAATCGAAATGTCCACCGAATCTCCCACTGTTCGCCGCCTACCGCGGATGCAGCCAGAAGTATTCCGCCGCCTATTAATAACTGGACAGCCATGGGGGCGGCAACTGATCTCCCAGCACGATTTTTTAATAGAATGTTGCCGATGGCTATTCCGATGGCGCCCATAAGAACCCAGGTAACTCCCCATAGATAGCCGGCATTGTTATTGTCGAATCCCGACCAAGAAAGCAAGGCGACGCCCAAAAAACCTATGACAAGCCCGGCTATGCCCTTGATCTGCAACGTTTCTCCGAGCCAAGCGGCGGCGATCGCTGCGGCAATCAGGGGCTGAGTACTTGCCAGGACAGTTGCCAGTCCCGGTGATAGGTGTCCTGCTGCTAGAAACATTCCGCCAAATCCCATCGCTGTATAGGACAATCCGATTAAGCTCAACAGCCCCAAGTCTCGGGGGCTAAAAGGGTAAGGCGCGCGCCGCCGCAGAACCAAGTGAACCGCGAAGAGCAGCCCTCCCGCAAGAAAAGCGCGCAAGGCAGCAAACAGCAAGGGGGGAGCGTCCGGCAGCCCCGTCACGATAAAAGGAAAACAGATGGCCCAGAGCAGTACAACTACCACCATCCAAGCAACGTTCGCGGCTTTTGATTGAGTCTTCATAACGAATCAAGCCAACTCGCGGATACTGGTGGCCAGAAGGCCTCCGATATTGATGGCGTTGCTGGGGTGTGAGATCGTATTACAAGTGACCAGTCGCGCTGATTTATCAATTAGCTCCATATCGGCTCCTTCAGCAAAGATTCCGTGAACGCCGATGCAGACCACTTTCGGCAGCCCAAAGCGCTCAAGGTGAACTATGGTTTCCAGCATGGTATGGCCACTGGAGATGATGTCATCGACCAGTACCGGAGTGTGATTCAGCCATTGCTCAAGGTGAGGCACACTGATTTCTACCTCACGGTCGCCACGCCGGGTTTTACTCAATACCGTGAAGGGCGCACCTGCCTGCTTTGCCACCGCAGAGACCCATTGCTCGCTCTCGCTGTCGGGGCCGATCAAGACCGGGTTGTTGACGTTGGCGGCGATCCACTCCGCGATTACTGGCGCTGCGTGACCGACCTGGGTAGGAATACCGTAGATTTCCGACAAGACATGATAGCGGTGCAGGTGAGGATCAACGGTGACCAGCGCTGAAAAGTAGCGGGACAACAATTGCGCGAAGTAACGCGATGTCACACCCTCCCCGCCGTGAAAGCGTTTGTCCTGGCGCATGTACGGAAGGTAGGGCGCCACCAGCAGAATCTCCTTGGCACCGAGGTCCCTGAGTGTTTCGGCCAGCAGGAGTAAAGGCAGGGTTCGGTGATCAGGTTGATAAAGGTCCGCCAGCACCACCACATTGAGGTCTTTAACCTCATCCAGCACCCGCACATAGCTTTCGCCATCGGGGAAGTGGCGCATGTCGAGCTGACCCTCGCGAAGATCCAGCGACCCGCAAAGGGTTAGAGCAAGTTCTTTGTCACTGTGGAGGTTGAATAGCACATTCCAACGGATTGTCATGCCTGGTCCTTTTTTAAAGTCAATGAGCGGTATTGGACGCGAATTGAGAAGGCCTTATGACGGATATTCAGAGATGGAAATAACGTCAAGACGACTGTGTAAGTACTCCAGCGCGTAGGCAAGCACTCCTGCGGACTCGGCATGCAAGGTAAACAGAGGTTGGCCGGCTTCGACCCAGTCGCCGAGGCGTACATGTAAGTCGAGTCCCGAGGCTGGTGTCGCTGGCGCGCCGGCAAGCTTGGCTATGCGCGCCAGTAGACGGTTGTCGATAGCGGTGACGAAGCCATGACGATTTGCTGGCACCGGCTGAGTCTGAGCCGCCACCGGCAGTACGCGCATGCCGCCCTGGGCTTCGCAAATAGCTCTAAATTTTTGCCAGGCCCGACCACTGGTCAGGGATTGCGCGGCCAGATTGACGCCGCTGCCTTTTTCGACAAGCCCTGCGAGCTCGAAAATCGCACCGGCCAGTTGGATAGATCGATCCCTGAGATCCGCAGGTGCGTCTTCCTTGTTTTGGAGCACAGCCAGAACATCTCGGGCCTCCAGGGTGGGACCTATGCCTCGTCCGACTGGCTGCCGACCGTCGGTGATGACCGTCCGAACAGTCAGCCCGATCACTTCAGCGGTCTCGCGCAGCAGCCTTGCTAAACACTGGGCGTCCTCTTCACTGCGAACCTTGGCTGTGGGACCGACCGGAAGGTCGAGCACGACATGGGTGGCACCAGCGGCGGCTTTTTTAGACAGCACCGATGCCACTAGTTGTCCCTCGCTGTCGAGATCGATTGCCCGTTCGATACGAATCAGAACGTCATCGGCAGGGCTCAGGGAGACTGCACCGCCCCAGGCGATGCAGCCGCCTTCCTGCTCCACGACGCGCTGCATGTCGTCAATGGAAAGGGCGACCGGCGCCAAGGTTTCCATTGTGTCGGCGGTGCCTGCCGGAGAGGTGATCGCCCGCGAGGAGGTCTTTGGCATGATCAAACCCTCTGCAGCCACCATAGCTACCACAAGAGGCGTGGTTCTGTTGCCGGGCAGGCCACCAACGCAGTGCTTGTCTACGACCACATCGCGATGCCAGTCAAGGCGCTCCCCCGCGTTTATCATGGCCCGAGTTAAGCTGGCGGTCTCGGTTCGGTTTAATCCACGACTGGCGCACGCGGTCAGGAAGGTGGCCAGCTCCACGTCGGTATAAAACCCTTTGCAGATGTCCGAGATGATGGCGTCAAACTGTATGTCCTCCAGTGGCTTTCCATAGATCTTGGCACGCACCGAGCTCATGGATTCTACCGTGGGCGGGTGAACGAAACCGGCGAGTTCGCCAGGCTGGGGGGCAAGGGTGTGCCAAGCGGATTCCGACAGCCCGAATTCATCCGGTGCAAGCCAGTCTCCATGTATGACGTTGAGACTAGCCAAAACGCTTCGCTCGCCAATGTTGACTTGTACCCGGCTTTGGGCATTGAATCCTTCCGAGTGGCAGACGTGGCAATCATTGCGCATATAGACCACCAGCTCTTGATGGCTATCGATACCCAGTCGGCGCGGTTTCAGTAGGTAATGCTCTTCGGTCATCAAGGGCCCTTTTAATGGCGTCTCTATTTTCGATTGTGCGGAGGTACTCGGTGGCAACTCCAGGGTTCATGTTGGGCGTTGTCTTTAACGTTTTGGTCGACGAACAGGTAATACTCCTCTTTGAAGCGCGTCCACCAATCCTGCTTGATTGGAATGCCGAACTTGATAAGGATGTCCTCCACACACTGGAGGCATAGCCGCGATGCGTCATAGGAGAAATCGAGCCGGTCGGATGTCTCGACAAAGGCGATATCATCCAAGCCATAGAGCTGATCGATTTCCGCAATGGCTTCGGTCAGTTTCTCGGTATTGATGGGTCGCTTAAGCCCGAGGTGACGGGTCACCAAGTTAACTTCCGAAACTCCCAGGCGATGCTCTTTATGCTTCATTTTCTGTCAGCCTCCTTTCGGCCTTCTTCCAGGCCGCGGCGGTAAGCTTGCTCCGTGTCCTGGTGGTTGTGTTCGCCATGCCCGCTTTCTCCGTGACCGTGCCCCTTATGCATAAAAAGGTGCATTAACGGACAGAGGAGAATGATCAGGTAGGGGAGAAACGGAAAGACGTGCGCTCCGTGCTCTACAAATAGAAAGTAAAGCGCTGCGCCAACCAACAAGATCGTCGCAAATCCGTGAAGGCTGTTCCAGTAACCGGGTTTGTTAGCCATTAGGTTTCTCCAGTGCCGAGGTAGCGGCCTCTATCGGTGTGAAATCGAATCATTTATCGACACTCAGCTTTACACGCTTAAGAAGAATTGAATTGCCGATGACTGATAACGAGCTCACGGTCATGGCGATCACGCCGATCATGGGGTGCAGTAACCCGACGGCGGCGATGGGTATAGCGGCCACATTGTAGGCACTCGCCCAAATCAGGTTCTGAACAATTTTCCCAAAGGTGGCTCGGGAGAGGTGCATGGCTTCCACTACACCGGTCAGCTCACCGCGAACCAGAGTCACATCGGCCGCCTCAATGGCCACATCAGCGCCGGCACCTATGGCAATACCCACGTTTGCCTGTTTCAGCGCTGGCGCATCATTGATGCCATCGCCGACCATGGCGACATGATTGCCATGCTTTTTCTGCAGCTGACGAATTGCATCCACCTTGCCTTCCGGAAGTACCCCGGCCTGCACTTCGTCGATACCCACCTCCTCGGCAACAGCGCGCGCCGCACGTTCGTTGTCGCCGGTGATCATTACCACATGCAGGCCCAACTCATGCATGCCGCGTATAGCGGCTACTGATTCCTCTTTGATGGTGTCGGCCACCGCGACAATGCCACACGCTTTCCCATCGACAGCGACCAGTACGGCGGTGCGGCCGCGCCCTTCCAGGCTGTCCAGATCCTCGTCCAACGCCTCTAGACCGCTTACTCCTTCTTCGTTCAGCAATTTGCGGTTGCCAATCAGAACCAACGCACCATCGACTTTGCCGGATACGCCGCGTGCGCCAGTGGAACGAAATTCTTTGACCTCCCCCGGGCTCACCTGACGCTCGCGGGCGCCTTCGACAATGGCGCGGGCAATGGGGTGCTCAGAGGCATTTTCCACCGTCGCGGCCCACTGCAGCAGTTGTTGTTCTGTGACATTGTTGGCCGTAACCACTTCAGTCAGTTTGGGCTCGCCCCGTGTGATAGTGCCGGTTTTATCAAGCACCATCACCTTGACGTCTTTGAAGGTTTGAATAGCCTCGCCGGAGCGAATCAGAATGCCTCGCTCGGCGCCAATACCCGAGCCCACCATAAGCGCGGTGGGTGTCGCCAAGCCCAGAGCGCAGGGGCAGGCAATAACCAGAACCGCAATGGCGGCGAGAGTAGCCAGTACTGGTGTGGTCGCCGTTTGATCAACCCAGGGCAGAAAATCCGCGCCCCATGCAAGTATGGGGCGCAGGCTGTCGGCGGCAACAAACCACACCGCAAAGCTTGCCAGGGCAATCAGAATGACGATGGGCACAAAACGCCCCGTCATGCGGTCGGCGAATTCCTGAATGGGCACTCGCGAGCCTTGGGCCTGTTCTACCAGTTTGATCACCTGGGACAAAAAGGTATCGCCGCCCACCTTGGTGGCCTTGACCCGTAAACGTCCCTCTTTATTGATGGTCGCGCCAATGACGGTATCGCCCGGAGATTTATACACCGGAACCGACTCGCCGGTGGCAATCGATTCATCCAGATGGCTCTCGCCTTCTACCACTTCGCCATCCGTCGGCACCTTGTCACCGGGGCGGATCACCATGATGTCGCCCGGTTGCAGTTCCTTGACGGGAACTTCCTGCTCCTGGCCATCGCGTTCGACCCGTGCGGTCTTGGCGCCCAAGGTTAATAATTTTCGGATCGCCTGAGATGCACGGCCCTTGGCTTTGGCCTCAAGATAGCGCCCCAATAGGTGAAAGGTCATGATGGTGGCGGCCATTTCAATGAATGACGTCATGGTGACGAAAAAGCCTGCCAGGCCGATCAGGTAGGGCGGAACGCTGCCCATGGAAATCAGTACATCCATGTTGAAGGTGCGGTTGGTGAGCGAGCGCCAGGTGGACTTGTGAGTGGCTGCGCCGCCATATAGAAAAACCACCGGAAACGCCAACAGGGCCACAATCAAAAGATAACCGGGGATCGGTTTCCAGAACATGTGCGGGATCATCAACACCATAATCAGTGTTGTCGGTATCCCGGCGATCCAAAGGCGTTTCAAAGCCTGATTCAAGTAGGCGTCTTCGATATCGGCATCCTTTTCCGCTTCATCTTCCGCTGCTTCGGAGGAGGCTTGAGCGACATCGTAGCCGGCTTTTTCAACCGCCTGTTTAAGCTGTTCAACACTGGGTCCAGCGTCGGTCATTACGACGTGAACCTTGTGGCTGGCGATATTGGTTTTGATACTCTCAATGCCCTCTAGCCGCTGGAGCGATTCACGCACAATGCCCGCACAGTGGTCTGAGCCCATGCCCGGCACGATAAGCTGGGCGTTCTTTCCCGCCCCCGAAGTGTTGGCTGCGGCGACGTCGTAGCCGGCGTTTTCCACAGCTTTGCGGAGATCGTCCAGGTCCACCGTCGAGGGGTCGTAGGTGACTTCTACGCGGTGGCTAGCGATATTGGTTGTAATGTCGCCGACGCTGTCAAGACGCTGTAGCGAGGTCTTTACAATACCCGCACAGTGGTCCGACCCCATGCCCGGCACAGTCAGCTTAGCCACAGCGCTCGAAGGTTGTGAGTCAACGCTCATTCTTTTCCCCTGCTTTTTCGGATCGCGAACGCTTTCTTCGTAGGTTCCAGCCCACCAGCGCAAAAACCGCCAGAAGAACAATACCACTAATAATGGTTGTGAATTCTAAGCTCATTCAAAACTCCTGCTGCTGCAACTTATTGAGGCGGGGAATGAACATCGGGACGTGCTGTCGATAAGCCCGATATTCATCACCAAACTGTTCCAGCATCTGCCGCTCTTCTTTCAGAGCCAGTAGCGTGTAGGCTAGGACAATTACTGGGAAGGCGATCAGTGAGACAATCGTCGGCCAGTGCACAACCCCTTCACCGAACACGATGAGAAAGAGGCCAGTGTATTGGGGGTGGCGAACAATCGCGTAAATGCCATCGGTCATTAGAGTCTCACGGCGCCGTGCTTGATGTATCCGGCGCCAGCCCTCCGCGACCAGAGTTGCTCCTAGAAACACTAAACTGTAGCCGAGCAGCATGGCTATGATGTGCGCCGTAGGGGTGCCGAACAATTGCGCCCAGAGGTTGCCGCCTTCGTTCCATGCCAGATCGAGGCCGAAGAATCGAGTTAGAAAGTAGATCGTTAAAGGAAACCCGTACATTTCAGCGTAAAAGGCGATAATAAAGGCCTGCAGCACGCCAGCGCGCGTCCATTCTTTCCAGCTGGCCGGAGCTAGATATCGGTACATTAGCCATGAAACAAAAACTGTGACGATAATTGCTAGGCCCCAGGTTCCTACATGCATGCGCTTGTGCCTCTGTTTGTGTCAATAAGCTTTAGATATTCAATGATTGTGTCACACTGAACGTTTATCCTACCCGCTCTCACTGAACTCCTCGATCAGATGACAGATCATGTTGCCTGTTGGCGCCCGGTCCGGTTTTGTTTCCCAATCCCTGACTGCGGAGTACATACGTTGCCGTAGTCGCTGACTATCTTGGAAGCCTTTCTCGTTTTCCTCCAGACGCTTCTGTATAAGCCGCCTGGCGAGAGGACAGGGGGATTCACCTTGATCAGCGGTATCCAGGATTTCGGCGATATCGCTCACCGAAAATCCGAGTTGTCTGGCGCTGAGGATAAACCTCATTCGACGCTTTTCCTTGGCACAGTACTCCTTGTAGCCATTGGACGGGTTCTTCGTTGGTTTCAGAAATCCAATACGGGTGTAGTAGCGAACAGTATCTACACTTACCCCAGTCTCATTAGCCAGTTGGTTAACACGCATAGGGTCACATCCCTTTCGTCAGCAATGTAAACAGGGTGACCCTGGGTGTTAGCTCTCATATTGATCCACGTCAAGGTCCTGCGTTAAAGACATAGGTTCAACTATCAATATCGGTATGGTAGACCTGTGTCCTGGTCACAGGTCAACTTAAAACTAGAGTCTGAAGGTTAGCCCATTTCCAGGACGTGACGAATAGATTACAAATTTGTAATCTTGATGCCATCTTTCTGTTGGTTTTTTCTTCTTATCATGGTAGCTGAAAGATCTTACGCTTGGGCGACCGCCTTTTTGAGCAGGGGTGACGCGATAGACCGGTAGGGTAGAACTATTGCACCGACGCACAGGAAATATAGATCGTTCGGGTAATAGAGACATTATAGATTATAGAGATTGTCGCCGATTCGGCACAGACAAAGGCGTGACTGGGTGAACCGGATAACAGTTGTTGTAGTTCTACTAACAATGCCGTTCTTGTGGGAGGCCTCTGCCATGGGTATGCCCCGCTATTGCACTATGGATGATGGAGCGAACGAGCTATCCACGAACTTAAAAGGTGTTGCCGAACACACTGATCACCAAGCAATGGGCCCTGTCGAGAGCGTGCAGTCTGCAGAGGGGGCGTGCTGCGATACCGATAAATCGGGGGTTGGCTGTGCGGTGGTGGGATGTGCCTTGTCAATTCAGATGTTGACTTCTTCCGTGACTACCCCGGAGTCATTGGGGACTCGTTCTGAGACTTCAGGTTTGCGCTACCTTGCCCTTCCTCTGGCACCGATTTTCCCTTTTCTAAGACCTCCAATCGCCTGATTTCACTCAATTAATCCGTGCTAACCAAGTACTAAAGGTAATGTGCCGTCCCAAAGGGAGGCGAAGCGGCGTTGCCTTTTAATTGAAACCTGAACACGAAGTGGCGATTTGTCATGGGAGGCAAATATGCATTCATCACGCCTTAAAATTCTGATGCTGGGGTTGCTCACGCTGCCCTTGCTAGTTGCTTGTGGGAAAGTGGAGGAGAGATTCGCTAGTCCTGATTGGGCCATTGGTGGCGCTGAGGTGCTCACCGTCTACAAAAGTCGAAGTTGCGGCTGCTGCAAAAAGTGGATTGACCATATAGATGTCGAGGGCTTTGAAACAGATGTCCAACACCCATCAAGCCTGAAACTCATAAAAGATCGGTATCGGATCGCACCCAATCTCCGCTCCTGTCATACCTCCGTATCGTCACAAGGCTACGTCTTCGAGGGGCATATCCCGGCGCGCTACATCCAACAGTTTCTGGCCAACCCTCCGTCTGATGCTGTGGGTCTGACTGTACCCGCCATGCCCCTTGGCAGTCCGGGGATGGAGGCTGAAGATCGGTTTAGGGCTTATCAGGTCCTGCTGATGAAAAAAGATGGCAACACCGAAGTGTTTGTCAGTGTAGAGAACCCCGCCCAGCAATATCAGCCGGGTGATCAACAGGAAGTTCAGTTATGAGAGTACTAGTCATAATGCTATCCGTTATGTCACTTGGTTTGGGCAGTGCTACAGCCCTTGCTCAGCCGGTTTCGGAATCGCTGACCTTGGAAGAAGCGGTAGCCCTCGCCGTCGAAGCAGATCCTTGGCTTGCTGGCAGCAAGCACACCCAGCAGGCGCTCAATGATGAGGCGACTGCCGCAGCGAGCTTGCCGGATCCCCGCGTAAGTCTGATGGCGGGCAATTTCCCCGTAGATAGCTTCGACATCAACCAGGAGGCTATGACTCAGTTGTCGGTGGGTGTCACGCAAATGTTCCCACGTGGTGACAGTCTGGCGCTTGCCAAACGGCAAAAACAGCAGCTTGCTGGACAGCACCCTCTGCTGAGGATAGATCGCCGCGCCAAGGTGGAAGCAACGGCCAGTCAGTTATGGCTAGAGGCCTACAGGGCACAGGAAAGTATTCGATTGATCGAGCGGAATCGGGGGTTGTTCGAGCAACTGGTGGAATCTGCCGAGGCCCATTATTCGTCGGGGTTGGGTCAGGTCCGTCAGCAGGATGTCATTCGCGCGCAGTTGGAGCTAACCCGTCTGGATGATCGCTTGACAACGCTAAAGCAGCAGAAAGAGGCCGCACAGCGCCGCCTGTCTGAATGGATCGGGGCTGCTGCAAGAGTCCCCTTAGCGCCGATACTGCCGACGCCATCACTCGCCAGGCCGCTGACTATACCGACTATCGAGGCCGCTGACGAACACGCACGCTACCAGTTGATCCGCCATCACCCAGCTCTGATGGCGCTGGAGCAGCGCATTGACGCGACCCAAACCGGCGTCGATTTGGCAGAACAGAAATACAAACCCGAGTGGGGCCTGACCGCCCAATACGGCTCTCGCGCCAGCGATCCCATGGGGCGGGAGCGGTCTGATCTGTTCTCAATTGGTGTGACGTTCGATCTTCCTATTTTCACAGGCAACCGCCAGGACAGGGAGGTTAGCGCCGCCGTGAATCGAGCCGAAGCCATCAAAACCGAAAGGCACTTGCTTCGTCGCCAACTGATGGCAGAACTGGAAACGGCGAGCGTTCAGCTGACGCGGCTCGATGAGCGCTTGGCGCTGTACACCGAGCAGCTGCTACCGCAAATGGCCGACCAGGCAGAGGCTTCGTTGGCGGCCTATGGCAACGATAGCGGAGACTTCGCCGAGGCCGTCCGGGCGCGCATTGCCGAACTGAATGCCAAAGTCGAAGCACTTGTGATCGCGGTGGAGCGTCAGAAAATAATGGCCCAAATCAATTACCTGCTCGCCGAGCCCTCGTCGGACGATGCACGGGCAATCGAACCGTTTTAGGAAGGTCAATAATGAATACATTAACTAAAGTACTGCTTGGTTCAACCGTGGGTGCGTTGCTCGGTGTATCGGGATTCTGGTTGTTGAGTGACGTCAACGAAAATGGGACTACAGCCACTGAAGGCGAACGGCAACCGCTGTACTGGGTGGCACCCATGGATGCCGAATATCGGCGTGACAAACCCGGCAAATCGCCCATGGGCATGGACCTTGTTCCGGTTTATGAGGAGGGCAGTGGTAAGGATGAGCCTGGGACCGTCAAAATTTCCCCCGTGGTGGTCAATAATCTCGGGGTGCGTACCGCTAGGGTTGACTCCGGCAGACTTCAGCCGGAGGTTAGAACCGTCGGGTATGTGCAATACAGTGAGAATCGCTTGGTGCATGTCAACCCGCGAGTTGAGGGCTGGATTGAGAAGCTCTACGTTGAAGCAGTTGGCGATCCGGTCAAAAAAGGCGAACCTTTGTACACGCTCTATTCGCCCACGCTGGTCAACGCCCAAGAAGAGCTGCTAATGGCGCTAAAGCGCGACAATTCAGTGGCTGTAGGTGCCGCGGTGGACCAGCTGTTGGCGTTGAACTTACCTCAAAATGAAATCGACCGGGTGCGTGAAACCCGAAGGATTAATCAACACATCACTTTCGCGGCCCCTCAGTCCGGTGTATTGGAGAATCTCTCGGTGCGTGAAGGCATGTTCATCAAACCCGGCACTAATATGATGAGCATAGGTCAGCTGGAGCACATCTGGGTGATCGGAGAGGTGTTTGAGCGCCAGGCGAACCTGGTCAGTGAGGGCGATCCTGTGCGTATGCGCTTGGACTATCTACCCGGTCGAGAGTGGTTGGGGCAGGTAGATTACCTCTATCCGTCACTCAATGCCGAAACCCGTACAGCCCAGGTCCGGGTGCACTTCCACAACCCCGATGGGTTCTTGAAACCAGGCATGTTCGCGCAGATGGTCATTGAAACCGAGGCGGGAGCGGAAACCCTGTTGATTCCACGTGAAGCCTTGATTCGTACCGGCAGTCAAGCACGCGTGGTATTGGCACTAGGAGAGGGCAGGTTTAGATCCGTAGTCGTTGAAGTGGGGCGCGTCGGAGAGCGGCAAGTGGAAATTCTGGCTGGCTTAAATGAAGGGGAGCGTCTCGTCACCTCCGCACAATTCCTGATCGACTCGGAGTCCAGCAAAACCGCAGATTTAGAACGCATGACGCCACGTCCCGACCAGAGCGAACAAGCCTCTGTTGAAGAAGACATTGAACCCTCGTCGACTTGGGTTTCCGCTCGTGTTCTCAGCCTGATGCCCGATCACCGTATGGCCACTCTCGAGCACGAGCCGATACCAGATTGGGATTGGCCCGCCATGACCATGGATTTCATGGTCGAGGAAGGCGTCAGCATGGAGGATCTCGAGCCGGGGATGCGCCTGCATGTACAGATAGTAAAGGATAGCGGCGGTGACTACCGCTTGAGCCAAGTTCACATCCCCGGTGAAGGATCTACAGGCGATACCGAATCTTCTGAAATGGACCACAGCCAGCATGAAGGGGGAGGCCAGGGCTCGATGCCGGAACAGAGCGAGAAGGGCCACGATGAGATGTCTATGCCGGACCACGACAGCATGAGCCAGGACGCCATGGAGCACGATCATCACGACAAGGAGGAGCATCGTCATGATTGAGTCCATCATTCGTTGGTCCATCAGCAATCGATTTTTCGTGCTGCTGGGCACCTTGATGCTGGTGGGTGTGGGCCTCTATTCCGTGAAGAATACCCCCGTAGACGCGATCCCGGATCTATCCGACGTACAAGTCATCATTAAGACCAACTACCCCGGGCAGGCGCCGCAGGTGGTGGAGGACCAAGTCACCTATCCACTGACCACGGCCATGCTATCGGTGCCGGGCGCGGAAACCGTGCGGGGCTATTCTTTTTTTGGCGATTCCTATGTCTATGTCATTTTTGATGATGATACTGATGCCTACTGGGCCCGTTCGAGGGTGCTGGAGTATCTGTCCCAAGTGGCTCCCACACTGCCACCAAGCGCTCGGCCACAACTTGGGCCGGACGCAACCGGGGTTGGCTGGGTCTACCTCTACGCGTTGGTGGATCGCAGTGGCAAGCATGACTTGAGCCAGCTGCGCAGCCTGCAGGATTGGTTCCTGAAATACGAGCTGCAAACGGTGAGCGGCGTTTCTGAGGTATCGGCCCTTGGCGGCATGGTTAAGCAGTACCAGGTAAAGGTCAGTCCAGAAAAGCTACGTGCTTTTGATATTCCTCTGTCGCACATTCAAAACACCATTCAGCGTGGTAACCAGGAAGTCGGTGCCTCAGTGGTGGAAATGGCGGAAGCAGAGTATATGGTGCGCGCCACGGGTTACATCCAAGGCGTGGAGGATCTCGGTAACATTCCCTTGGGTGTGAACGCTAACGGCGCTCCGCTGTTACTGAAAAACGTAGCTGAAATCGAAGTGGGGCCACAGATGCGCCGTGGCATAGCTGAGCTCAATGGTGAAGGTGAAACTGTGGGCGGTATCGTGGTGATGCGCTCGGGAGAAAATGCTCAAAAAACCATTGACGGCGTCAAAGAAAAGCTGGAAAAGCTCAAAAGCGGTTTGCCCGAAGGGGTAGAGATTGTCACCGTTTATGATCGTTCCGGATTAATCTCCCGGGCCGTTGACAGTTTATGGAAAAGTCTGCTCGAAGAACTCGCCATTGTGGCGCTGATCTGTGTCATTTTCCTCTTTCATGTCAGGTCATCACTGGTTGCTGTCATCAGCCTTCCGTTGGGCATTTTGACGGCTTTTATCGTGATGCATCTTCAAGGTCTGAACGCCAACATTATGTCGCTGGGCGGTATCGCGATTGCAATAGGCGCGATGATTGACGGTGCCATCGTTATGATCGAGAACATGCACAAGCACATGGAGCGGACGCCTTTGACGCCGGAAAACCGTTGGCAAGTAGTGGCGAAATCGGCTTCGGAGGTGGGCCCCGCATTGTTTTTCAGTCTGCTGATTATCACCGTCAGCTTTATTCCGGTGTTTACCCTGGAGGCCCAGGAGGGACGGATGTTCAGTCCGCTGGCATTTACTAAAACCTATGCCATGGCGGCCAGTGCGGCGCTCGCTGTTACAGTGGTTCCGGTTTTGATGGGGTATTTCATTCGAGGAAAGGTGGTCGCCGAAAGCAATAACCCGGTAAACAGGATACTGATTGCTGGCTATATGCCATTGCTCAAAGGCGTCTTGCGGTTCCCTAAAACCACGCTTGCAATGGCTGTTGTGATACTTTTGATTGGGATCTGGCCAGTCAATCAAATCGGCAGTGAGTTTATTCCTGACTTAGATGAGGGCGACCTGATGTATATGCCCACCACTTATCCGGGGCTGTCCATCGGAAAAGCCAGGGAGTTACTGCAACAAACCGATAAGTTGATTGCTACGGTGCCGGAAGTCAATACCGTGTTCGGCAAGATCGGTCGTGCCGACACGGCGACTGACCCAGCGCCACTGACTATGATTGAAACCTTCATACAGCTCAAACCCAAAGACCAGTGGCGCGAGGGCATGACCACAGAGAAACTCAAAAAGGAGATGGATGCTCTAGTACGATTCCCCGGCCTGACCAACGCCTGGGTGATGCCCATAAAAACCCGAATTGACATGCTGGCGACCGGCATCAAAACGCCGGTAGGTATTAAAGTGGCGGGCGAGGACTTGAAAGAAATCCAGGCCATTGGCCAGCAGTTGGAACAGGTCCTCAAAGATGTGCCCGGAACCGCCTCGGTTTACTCTGAGCGGGTGGCCGGTGGTCGCTATATCAAGGTGGATATTCAGCGGGAACAGGCGGCACGCTATGGCCTGAATATTGCCGATGTGCAGCAGGTGGTGGCTACCGCCATTGGGGGAATGAATGTGTCGCAGACGATTGAGGGGCTTGAACGCTATCCGATCAATTTGCGTTACCCGCAGCATTACCGGGACTCGCCGGAACAATTGGCATTGCTACCCATTGTTACGCCGGCCGGAGAGCGTATTGCACTTGGCGATGTCGCAAAGGTATATGTAGAGGAAGGCCCCCCGGCAATCAAGAGTGAAAATGCACGGCTCAACGGCTGGACTTTTGTGGATATCGAAGGCGTGGATGTAGGCACTTACGTTGAGCAGGCCATGGTGACCGTTCAGGAACAACTGGATTTGCCGGCGGGCTATTCGGTAACCTGGTCCGGCCAGTATGAATATATGCAGCGCGCCAAGGAGAAGATGACCTATGTAATACCGCTGACTTTGGCTATTATCATCATACTGCTGTACATGAACTTCAGGAGCTTCGCTGAAGTAGCCATAATTCTAGGAACCTTGCCGCTTGCTGTAATCGGTTCCATCTGGTTAATGTTCCTCTTGAATTTCAACTTTTCTGTAGCTGTGGCGGTTGGGTTTATCGCTCTCGCGGGTGTCGCGGTAGAAATTGGCGTCATTATGCTGACCTATCTCAATCAGTCGTACAGTCAATTCGTAAGTGATTGCAAAGAGAAAGGAGCGCCATTCCGGCGAGAGGAACTATTTCAAGCCGTGACACACGGAGCCGGGCTACGTGTCAGACCAGTGATGATGACGGGGGTTTCCACTATTGCTGGCTTGCTGCCCATTATGTTTAGCTCTGGCACAGGTGCAGAAGTTGTTAGCCGAATTGCGGCTCCGATGGTAGGCGGCATGTTGAGCGCGATGGTTCTGACACTGCTGGTGTTGCCCGTTGTATATTATCTTTGGAGGGGATATTCGCTAAAAAGTTAGGATGATCTGTCTGAATCTGTTTTGAGCGGCATTTTTATTACTCGAGGTTAGGGTAGGCGCGTAAAAAATGTCTGGATTCGGCTGGCGGTCATTGGCTGATCGAATGTTCTTTAAGGGATGTTGTCGGTCAAGCCGCCGGGCATCTGATAAAGGTGCGTTCTGAGCATTATGGTGCCTCTTCCATGAACTGTTCCTAGCGCAATCAGTGACCTAGGGAACCTCAGTGCAGCTTGAGGCCCTGCGTCGCACTTGCGTGCAATTTCATTCTATCGATTCCTCAACTGAAGCTACAGATCATGAATAAACGCGCAACCATCACCGCCGCTCTTTTTATCGCGCTAGGCGTCGCCACAGCAGGTCTGCTTTAAACCAATTCTCTACGGGACAGCGCGATAAAGCCGTGGCGCAGGAGGGGGGGGTGAGCTGATGCCCTCGCACTTGCCGGTCATCGACCCCGCCAACGCGCCGGTGAGGATCGTAGAATTCTTTGATCCCGCTTGTGAGGATTGCTGGGCGCTTTATCACATCGTCAAGGAACTCATGGCTGAATACCCGGATGATGTGCGACTGGTCCTCCGTTACGTCCTCTTTCACCGGAGTTCGGAAGAAGCAGCGCGGATCGCGTAAACAAGGAGTTTATCTACCGGTGCAGGAGACGGTCTTTGCCGTTCAGCCTTGCTGGCACGGCGATTGGCAAGCAGCCAAAGCGACGGGGCTGGATGTTAAGAGGGCCCGTGAGCAGATCACTGGGCGCGATATTACGGCCATTCTGGAGCAGGATACCGCCGAAGCCAAGGCGATTGGGATACCCCAGTCACCAACGCTCTGCGCACCGGGCCATTCAGCCATGCACCGCGTAGCGCAGGGAGCAGTAGTCTCAGCGTCAACTTCCAGTCGGTCGAGCAGCGGCTGATCATGTGGGCGGCAAGGGCGTTGGTACCTAAAATAGCGCCCAGTACATTCACGTCAAGCATCAGGCGAATGTCGGCACTATTGAGGTTACCGGTGCGTCCGCTGCGCAATACACCGGCCACATTCGCCAGCATTTCGATGGTCTGCTCTTCGTCTTCAAGCTTGCTGATCAGGCGTTTCCATTGGGCTTCGTCGCGGACATCCAGAGGTTCGCAGCGTACCGATGGCTGGTGTTCCCAGCGTTGGTTCAGCGCCTTGATGTCTGCATCTGTGGCGATGACCCGGTGACCTTTTTTCATGGCCAGTTCAGTAAGGCTGGCGCCGATACCGTTGGCTGCGCCGGTAACCAATAGCTGCATGTTTCGACCCTGGGAATCCATTTATAGTCAGGTTAGTTTGGCTGAATGGGGGGCGGTTTGCTTGACAGGGGCTGCCATGAATTTAACACTTTACGCCAACAGGGTTGTCCAATAGCGAGATGCTCATGACTGTTCCTCATCGGCGCCGTATACCGGCCAGCTTCGCGCTTGCGTTGTATGAGTATCTGGACGTAAGAGGGCTGGATAGTGATAGCTTGCTGCCAATATCACGACCACCGGCAGATATTGCCTTGAATGCAGATTTGCCGATTGATGACTGGTGCAGGCTTCTGGAGTGTGCAGCCGGCCACCTTAATGATCCCCTGCTTGGGCTTCATCTGGGACAAACGCTGAGCCTGCGCCACATTGGTGTGCTGGGTTATGTAGTTATGGCCTCTCGGGATCTGGGGGAAGCCTTGAGTCGTTTGCACCGATATCAGCGGTTGGTTTACGACGTGACTCCTTTGGAAGTACGAGTAAGCGGCACTGCCGTAGAGCTTGTATGGGATGCGGAGCATGGCCGGCCGGGCCCTTTGGTGGATGAAACTGCTATCACGACGTTGGTGCATCTGTGTCGGAGTCTGACACGCCCGGATTTGTCTCCGTCCTATGTTTCTTTTATTAATCCAACCCCAGCCGCCATCAGCGAGTACAGAGACTTTTTCGGCTGCCTAGTCGAATTTGAGCAAGCAGATACGGTGATATGCATGGATGCTGTGACCTTGATGGAACCTCTCCATACGGCAGATCCGGCCATGCTGTCCATATTGGAAGAGCAGGCAGACTCTCTTCTAGCATGCCTCCCTACGCAGTCCCCGTTGATTGATGAGGTGCGTCGCCGCATTGGGCGCTTGTTGCCTGATAAGAATCCGGAGATTTCTTCGGTTGCGCAAGGTATGGATTTGTCTGTTCGTACCCTGCAACGTCAATTGACGGCTGCGGGCACCAGCTTTCTCAAGGAGGTGGCTGCAGTACGCCAGGAGATTGCTGAACGCTATCTGCGAGAAACCCGCCTGGGGCTGGTGGATATCGCCTTGCTGCTGGGCTACTCCGAGCATAGTGCGTTTACCCGTAGCTTCATCCGTTGGACAGGTATGACACCTCAGGCTTATCGGCAGCGGCACGCTTGAAAGAAAAAGGCTGATCATGGCTGGCGCTTGCCATGCTCCGGTATCGCGGAATTTTACTCCTTAGTTAGCACTGCATCTGCCACTTTATGCGATGGCCTTTTCTTATATGTATATCAGTCCATCTACATCCGCCTAAATCCAGACCACAAGTGTAAGTTCTGGTGTAGCAAGAGGGTAAAAGGATGGCGCAGCCCAATAAAATCAGCTCAAACACACCTGTGCATCATAGGTGTATGTTGGCTTAGGTCCGCGGTCACAGGTCCTCCATGGGGGGTAATGAATCAGTGGGCGGTCATGATATAGCGATATGTGAGAGGATTCATGGGGAGATCTGGATGGTTTTTAGGAGGGACTATCTCTGTCTGCCCATTACCGAGTTTATATGCAGGCCGGGTGAGGCCGTTTGGCTTGCACGGAAGGCATCATTCTTTAGGGCTGAATATATGCGTCTCCCCCTATTGCCTTCTTGGTGCAGGCGCTCCTCAGGGCCAAACGCAAGGCCCGACACAAACCGCTTCAGCACAAACCCTGATACTTGGCGTCAACATGAATAATATGACTGCCAGTTACCAGAACCGCGAACGGGAACAGATTACCCATGCCACGGTCGGCGAGGGCACCGTCACTGCTCGCGGTGACCAGGCCGCTGGCGGAAACAGCCTGGCGGGCCTCAATCGGACTCGCTGGCGAAGTACGCTGCGGCTTTTTTTAAGATGTCTCGCTCTTCGGTAACGCGGTTAAGCTCTTTCTGGAGCCGGCGGGTCTTGACCTAGTCATCAGCATTGGCCCGAGGCTGCTCGGAATCCGGGCCAAGCTTTCTGATCCAGGCGTACAGGCTATGGGTGGTGACGCCGAGCCGGTCGGCGACTTGGGCCACACTGTGACCACGATCCGTCACCTGACGAACCGCTTCAATCTTGAATTCTTCGGGATAGCGTTTGCTGCTCATGGGTACCTCTCTGGTTGCCATTTTGGATGGCTGAAAGGTGTCTAGCAAACTGGTGGCTATTCAATTTGCTCACAATGAAAACATACCTGGACCAACACTTGCGGGTGTTATCTGCACCATCTTTGACAGACTACGTGGCTGGAAAAATTGAAGCTTACGGTGTAAATGGGTCAGCTCTTGTTCTCGAAGCAGCAGTATCACCGAATAAAGTTAATGTAATATACAATACCGTTGGCTTTATGGATAAGCTTTGGGGGTCTGGTTCGGTCCATGGTTTTACGCATAGTGTTAACTGGGGAAATTCAGGCTGTAGTGTTCATTTATATTCAGGTATTTAGGGTTGATGATGAGGTTGCTTCCTGTTGGACTATTATTTTTTTCGCTTTCCAGTGTATCCGATGCGGATCAAACATGCCTTGATATTGAAAGAAAATACGCAGGGAGCACATTCGCTGAATCTGATGCTGAATCGCTTGATCAGCTTTTAAATGATGCAGGCATAGACGATTTATATGGTGAGAGTTTTTTGTCTTTGATGGATAGAGATAAAAAAGTGGCGAGTGAAATTTCTTCTTATGTGGTTAATCCTTATATGCTGGAGTCAAAAAAAGGAAAAGTTTTTTTGGATACTGTTTTTGATGAAATGATTAGCATGCAGGATTATAGTCCAACAGGGTCTATGCATTTGTATAACTTTATTTCTTCTAGGAATGCTGAGCATGCTAGATATGGGGTTTTGAGATATATGGATGAAGAGAGAAAGGTTAGTATTGATGAAATAGATGAAATTCTGGGATGCTTTGGTTTTTCTGGTGTTGATCATATTCTTTCTCGTTGAACTTGGCTTCTGCGATTAATTCGTTAGGTCTTTCGGGTTCTTCTCCTGCCCGTAATTAGGGGTGCGTACCAATCGGGTGATCTCCTGCCGAACCTAATTGGGGTTGCCTGTGAATTGGGGATGGCTTGGATGCTTTGTAGTTTCTTAGTGGTATAAGACTATTCTTATTGTAGTGGTCAACTAATACCGGACAGTGATTTAGGTTTTTCCTCTGCCCTGGCGGGTGCAATCCCGCCGTTGTAACTGTGAGGCCTGTGGTGATTGTAGTAACCCATTAGATAGTCACCGATATCTTTTTTTGCTTCGGGCAAGTTGCGGTAGCCCATCGTAGGAACCCACTCTGACTTTAGGCTTCGGAACAGCCTTTCCATTGGCGCATTGTCCCAGCAATTGCCCCGTCGGCTCATGCTTTGCTGCATCCGATAGCGCCATAGACGCTGCCGGAACATGCGGCTGGCGTACTGGCTGCCCTGATCCGAGTGGAGCATGACTTTATCGGGTTGACCACGCTGTTCCCAAGCATGATCCAGGGCCTTTACCACAAGATCTGCATCCGGGTGGCTGGAGACCGCCCAACCAACAACCCGTCGTGCGAAGAGATCAAGCACGACGGCCAGATAACTCCAGCACTGCCCCGTCCAGATATAGGTGATATCTCCGCACCACACCTGATTAGGGCTTGCCACCGTAAACTCTCGATCCAGATGGTTCGGTATATCTGGCCGCTCTACCGTCGCCTGCCTGTAGGCATGGGGCTCGGGCTGCTTACAGATCAGCCCCAGTTCACGCATAAGACTGCGTACTTTGAAGCGGCCAACTTTCTCCCCCTGCTCATTGAGAAGCCCTTGTATCGTGCGGCTTCCCGCTGAACTTCTACTCTGCTTGAATAGACGATTAACCATCGCCTTAAGGGTCACACGCTCCGCATCAATGTAGTGGTGTCGCTGGCGATACTCGTAGTAGCTGGAGCGGCTCACATCAAACGCTGTACAGACCAATTCAACAGGCTCCTGCTCACTCAACTGGTCTATCAGCGCGTACGATTCAGATCGTCCGACATCAAGAGAGCGGTGGTGAGTTCAACCGGTCAACGCAAATATACTTTGTAGCTTCTCCACAGGTGTCAGGTAGTCGAGTGTTTTCCTCGGTCGTTCATTCAGCTTCCTTGCAAATTCATTTAACTGCTTCTGGGAATAGCCCGATAAATCGGTCTTCTTCGGGAAGTACTGGCGCAACAGACGATTGGTGTTCTCGTTGCTGCCTCTTTGCCAGGAGCTATGCGGGTCACAGAAATAAACCTGCATGCCGGTCGCAAGCGTAAATTTCCTGTGGTTACCCAGCTCACCCCCTCGATCCCAGGTCAGGGTTCTCTTCAACTCCTCGGGGAGCTGGCCAACTTCCCGACAAAGCGCCGAAACAACGCTTTCCGTATCTTTGCCGCCGACATGAACGAGCATCGTAAATCTAGACTGCCGCTCTACAAGCGTCGCAATATGTGAGTTCTTGGATCCGGATATCAGGTCTCCCTCCCAATGGCCAGGAACAGCTCTGTCTTCAACCTCTTTTGGCCGAGCACGGATAGAAACTAAATCCGTGATGCTGGTGCGGGATTCTGCCTCTTCAGAGCTTCTGTGCCGTGATCGACGCATACCGCGTCTTGATCGGAGGTGTTTGACAAGTTCCTTCTTCAGAACACCTCGGGCTTGAATAAAGAGACTTCGGTAAATCGTTTCATGGGACACATGCATCGACTTGTCGTCCGGGAACTGGCGTTTTAGCCAGCCTGCTACTTGCTCTGGAGACCAGTCAAGGCTCAGCTTTTCGGCAACGGCTGCACGGAGGGGCTCATTCAATGCGAGAAGGCATTTTTTCGGACGTTTTGATTGGGTCCAGGCACGCCGATCTGCCACGTTCGCCCTGTACCGACTTCTTCCCCCGTTACGACTGACCTCTCGACTGATGGTTGAGGCAGACCGTCCCATCGAGTCGGCAATCTGAGTCAATGTCAGTCCCGCTGAGATGCCTCTTGAAATCTCTTCGCGCTCAGAGCTACTAAGCACTCTTGCCGACCTGGAACGTCCCAGAGGGGCAATGCCGCCATGTATGGCGAGCATTCCAGTAATCGATCCAGCATGCTTCCCAAGGGCTCTGCCAATCTCGCTAAGCGACTGCCCTTTCTTCCATCGAGCCCATAGCTCCTTCTTCTGCTGGCAGGTCAGCCCTCTGGTCTTTAATACTTGCTGCGGCATTCTGAAAGCCCCGATAGTTACCAGTGTGCATTATGTTGCACTGACCAGTTGAATCTACCACCGTCACTGCTCGCGGTGACCAGGCCGCTGGCGGAAACAGCCTGGCGGGCCTCAATCGGACTCGCTGGCGAAGTACGCCGCGGCTTTTTTTAGGATGTCTCGCTCTTCGGTAACGCGCTTGAGCTCTTTCTGGAGTCGGCGAATCTCGACTTGATCATCTGCATTGGCCTGATGCTGCTCGGAATCCGGGCCAAACTTCCTGATCCAGGCGTAGAGACTGTGAGTGGTGACACCGAGACGATCAGCCACTTGGGCCATACTGTGACCACGATCAGTCGCCTGACGAACCGCCTCTATCTTGAATTCTTCGGGATAGCGTTTGCTGCTCATGGATACCTCTCTGATTGCCATTTTGGATGGCTGAACGGTGTCTAGCAAACTCATCCCCTTTCAAAAACAGACATATTTCTGTGTCTTTCACGTAATAATCACCTGCTACTTTTCCTTCTGGTTTTCTTCCCGTATTTGACGGAACGGATAACGAAAGAGGGTGAGGGTATGAAAGGGCGTTTACTGGCTGCGCTGCTCGCGCTGGCTGGCTGTAACCAGGTGTCATATGCAGCCAGCGATCTGCATCGTTTGGCTTGGACAGATGATCCGGCAACTACTGCAACACTCGGCTGGCGTCTGTTATCCGGGTCGGATCCCCATGTCATGATCGGGACTAGCAGCGACGGTACCGGTTGGATTCGTGAAGAGGTGGATGAGACCACTGAGATGTTGCACCCCGGCGATGCCGCCTCTGAGACGCTGGAAACCCAGCTTGCCCGGATTACCGGACTTACTTCCGATACCGCTTATTATTACCAGGTCTGTGACAGCGAAGGGTGCAGTGAGTCCTCCTGGTTCATGACGGCACCGGACAGTGCCAGTGATTTCCCCTTTATTGCCGGTGGTGACTCGCGGACCAACCGTGAACCCCGCCAGATAGGTATGGAGCTGGTCGCCACCATTCGCCCCCTCTTTGTACTGTTCAACGGTGATTTTACCGATGTGGGTTCCCATACCCAGTGGGTGGAGTGGCTGGAAGATTGGCAGCTTAGCCGCAGTAATGATGGCCGGGTTTACCCCATCGTGGCTTCTCACGGTAACCATGAAAATGATGTTACTGACATGCTTAGCCATGTATTCGGGATTCCCGAGGATGGCTATTACGGCTTGAACGTGGGGGGCGATATGATGCGTATCTTTACCCTTAATTCTGAAGTCGAGCCTGGCGTTGGCTATGGCGCGTATGCTACCCAGGACAGCACCGTTTGGGATGCCCAAACCGTGTGGTTGGCCACCGATGCCGCCGCTTCCTCTGCGACATGGAAAGTGGGGAATTACCATCGCCCCATGCGCCCGCATACCAGCGGAAAATCCGAAGGTGACGGGCGCATCGCCGCCTGGGCCCAGACCTTCACCGATACGGGGTTCGACGTCATCGTTGAGTCTGATACTCATATGTCCAAGTACACCTTCCCGGTGGTCTATGACACCGGCGAAGGCAGCTACCAGGACTTCAAGCGCGATGATACCAATGGCACTCTGCTGATCGGTGAAGGCAGTTGGGGCGCCCCGACCCGCCCAACCGATGATGACAAGCCCTGGACCATGGACAGTGCCTCCTTTTGGCAATTCAAGCTGGTCCATGCTTCCCCGGACAATCTGGATATCCGTACCATCCGTTTCGGTTCCGAAAAAGAAATGAATGCGGGCACACTGCTTGACCCGACCACGGTCACGGCGCTGACTCAGGCGGAGCAGGATGCGGATGCCTTCGCTATGCCGGCTGGCTTGCCGTTCTGGCAGCCGCTGTCCGGTGAAGTTATCAGTCTCCCGGTCACCGGATTTGAAGGCGCTGACATCGATAACGTGCAACTGGTCGGAACCGGCAGCCAGTGGCGTTATCTGGATCACGGCGGTTCTGCGGATGGCTGGGAGCAACCGGGCTTTGATGACTCTGCCTGGGCCGTGGGCAATGCCCAACTGGGCTATGGTGATGGCGACGAAACTACCGAAATCAGTTTCGGGGCTGATGCCAACCATAAGTTCACTGCCACCTATTTCCGTCGCAACTTCACCGTGGATGCCCCGGGGGCCGTGATCAAACTGACACTGCGTCTGTTGCGTGATGATGGCGCCGTGGTGCACATCAATGGGCAAGAAGCCCTGCGCAGCAACATGCCTGGCGGTGAAATTACTGCGTCCACCTTCGCCAGCAATGCCATTGGCGGTTCCGCAGAAAGCACCTACTACGAATTCCATCTGCAACCGGAGCTGTTGCAGGCCGGCAATAACGTGGTCGCCGTGGAGCTGCACCAGGCGGATGCCGGCAGTTCCGATGTGAGCTTCGACATGGACCTGACGGCGGTACTCTCCAATGTTGTCGATACCGTTCCGGTTGTTACCACCACGCTTACGGCTACACCGCGGTCAATCAGCGAGATCGAACTGAACTGGGATGATGCCGACACCTTCGAGGAAAGCGGCTATCAGGTGGAGCGAAAAAACGCCGAAGGTTACTGGGATATTCTCACTTGGCGCCTGGAGGCGGATACCACTACCTATGTGGACAGTCAGCTTGATGAAGGTGTGAGTTACGAATACCGGGTACGTCCCTATAGTGCTGCGGGTTTGGCTGCGGCCAGCGACCCTGTGGCTGCGGAAACCCTGTCCAATGCGGTGCCAAGAATCTTCGAGGAAGACTTTGAAAGCGCTACACTGGGTGAACTGAACCAGTTCAGCGTCACCAGTAACAATGACTGGGCAGCGGCGGAATTCGGTGGCGCCAATTATGCTTACATGAATGGTTTTGGCGCCGATGCCATCAGTGATGACTGGCTGATCATCCCGGCCCTGGCGCTGGATTTCTATGCTGACGCCTCTCTCAGTTTCGAAAGTGCCTATAACTTCGATGGCCCCATGCTGAGACTGGCCTACTCCAGTGACTACGATCCGGCGGTGAATGCGAGCCCGGCGTCTGCAAACTGGACGACTATCCCCGAGTGCAACGACACCACCGACAGCTTCTGTTGGTCGGCACCGGCGGAAGGCGGCTATGTGTTCACACCCACCAGCGTGGATATTTCCGGCATTAGTGGTGAAGCGCTCTATCTGGCATTCCAGTATGTATCTACCGGCACGGGCGGCGGCGGTGGCCGTGCCTGGGAAGTGGATAACATCGTGGTGCGGGGCAACTATCAAAATGCCACAGTTCAAGGCACTGACTTTGCCTCCGGTATTCCTTCCGACTGGACCAACCACAGTGCTGCCAGTGCCGCTAACTGGGAAGGGGGCAGCGAACTGGGTATCAATGGCGCTTTCATCAATGGCTTCGGTGCCGATGCTGCCAGTGACGACTGGCTGATCTTCCCGGGCACCGACATCGGGGAAGGCGCCGCGCTGGAATTCGACTTTTACCAGAAGTACGACGGCCCGGCCCTGAAGGTGATGATCTCCACCGACTATACTGACGGCGCCGATCCACAATCGGCCACCTGGACCGACCTGAATGTGGATTTCCCGGTGCTGTTTGATCAGTGGCAATCGATGGGACCGATCAGCCTCGCCGGTTACGAAGGCATAGCGCACATCGCGTTTATCTACACTTCCACAGGCACCGGTCCGGGGGATGGTGCGGGCATGGGGGTGGCCAATGCCCAGATCGTGAAGACCCTGGACGGCGTCAAGCAGGAAAAGGAAGTCACCAAGGAGGAGTTTAACGACGTCAGTTCCCTGGGTAGCTTCGGCGCCTACTCGCGCAGCAGTAACGCGGACTGGGTGGTGGAAGAGCGTGCCAGCCAGACCGGCGCTATCGCCAGCGGTTTCGGTGCCGATGATGTGAGTGATGACTGGCTGATTTCGCCGGAACTGCAAATTCTGAGCTGGCAAAATGCCCTGGCCCGTTTCCACATCTACACCAACTACGGGGGGCCGGCTCTAGAAGTGCTGATTTCCAATAACTACTCCGGTAGTGGTGACCCGCTGGCCGAAGGTGTTACCTGGAATACTTTGGACGTGGATCAGTCCGGGGCAGAAGATGACGCCTGGACCGACTACGAAGTGAATGTGGCCCAGTACACCGGCCCGGCGCACATCGCGTTCCGCTACACCACCACCGGCACGGGTTCCGGCGAAGGCCGTCGCACCGGAGTGGACAACTTCCAGGTGATCAGTACCTATGGAGAAGAGGCCATGAACGCCAGCTTCAATTTGGCGCAGACCGAGTACACTACCATCCAGCCGGTGACCTTCAAGGCCTCTTTGAGTGGCGGCGTGGCACCCTACACCTACCTGTGGGAGTTCGGTGACGGCAACATCGCCGCCGACGCGGAGGTGGAGTATACCTATACGGAAGCCGGTAATTACTCCGTGACGCTGACGGTGACCGGTGCCGATGGCATCACCAGCACCGTGACACGGGATGATCTGGTGACCGTGGTGGCATCCACCAACGAAGGAGTACCGGAGGCGCAAGGTGATCTGCGGGTGGCCACATTCAATGCCTACCTGAACCGCAGCAGTGAAGGGATGATTCTCACGGATGCCCAGGGCGGTGAAGATATACAGATCGCCAAGGTGGCGGAAATCATTCAGCGTGTTCGCCCGGATGTGATCCTGCTCAACGAGTTCGATTATGTGGCCGACGGCACCGCGGTGCAGGCGTTACAGGAAAGCTACTTCAAGGTCAGCCAGAACGGCGCGGAACCGATCGAATACGGCTACATGTATTTGGCGGAATCGAATACCGGGGTGATGACGGCCTTCGATTTCAATAATGACGGTGAAGCGGGCAGTGGCGGGGATGATGCCTACGGCTTTGGCGATTTCCCGGGCCAGTACGCCATGGTGCTGCTGTCAAAATACCCCATCGCTACCGAGCAAGTGCGCACCTTCCAGACCTTCCTGTGGAAGGACATGCCTGATGCCATGCTGCCCACCGATCCGGAAACCGGCGGAGCGTGGTTCACGGACGAAGAGCTGAATGCGTTCCGCCTCTCTTCCAAGAGCCACTGGGACGTGCCAGTGGAAGTGAATGGTCGTGTGATTCACATGCTGGCCAGCCACCCCACGCCGCCGGTGTTTGACGGCGAAGAGGATCGCAACGGCAAGCGCAACCATGACGAAATTCGATTCTGGGCGGATTACGTGGACCCGGCCAAGTCTTCCTACATCTATGATGACGAAGGCAATACTGGCGGTCTGTCAGCGCAGTCCCGATTCGTGATCCTGGGCGATCTGAACGCCTCGCCGGTAGAGGGTGATGCCACCGGTGACCCGATGAGCCTGTTGATCGGTAGCAGCCATGTGAACGGTATGGTGATGCCGTCCAGCACCGGTGCAGTGGAAAATGATCCCGATAACGAGAACGCCCCCAATCACACCGCCGACTGGCAGATGCGTGCCGACTATGTGCTGCCCTCCCAGTTCGGCCTGGACGTGGAACAGACTGCCGTATTCTGGCCAGGGCAGGCAGATGCACTGTACCCGCTGGTTGGCCCGGGTGTGCAGAGCTCGGATCACCGACTGGTGTACGCGGATCTGAAGATGGCTGACGTGGAAGGGGAAACCCCCGATACCGGTGGTGAGAACAATGGCGGTGGCAATGCCAGGGACGATGATGACGATGAGTTCCTGGGCGCCAGCGGCTTCGAATTCCTGCTGCTGGCTCTGATGTTGATGGGAGGGCGACGCCGCGTCGCCGTGGCTGATACCTGAACCGGACAAAAAAGCAGCGCACCTTGCTTTGGCGGGGTGCGTTTTTTTATGGCCAATGTTTGCGTCAGGAATTTCGAGCTTTAAAAGGATAAAAAGACGAGGCAGCTACCTCGTCAATATCAGAGTTACTTGGCAAAGCACTCGACTTTATTCAAGAACAAGAAAAAAGTATTCAAGAGGTGTGGCAGAGAAAGGAGAACGAAACAAAAGGGGCCACAGATTCCTAAGGACCCCGAAAGGCGCAAACGTTGCCTTCTTACTGCTTTGAGGCTTGAGGGTTGAGGGTTACACCTCGCAAAGCATGGTACAAAGGCTATATTGCATCAATGTATCGGGGCTACATGCTCTAGCATCAGTTTGCCGTTCGTATCATAGAGGGCCAGGGGGAGCACCGACTCTTTGGCTTTGGCATGAAACTGGTTTAGGTCTTCCAGCGTTTCAAAACGATGAGCCCAGGCAGGGTGGTCTGTTCGGTAATATGGGGCTTCGGGATGACCATAGCCTCCAAACGCCAGGATCTCTTCAGACGTGGTAAACAGAGCGACGTAGCCGAGAAAGCTGGCGTTCATTTTGGAGTGTGTCTTTGCAGGGTAAATGGGCTTGAGGTGGGCGGGCTGCTTGCTCATCGTTCTACACTCCATGCACATGACGCCCTCTATGCTACAACGTAGACTGAATCCGGGTCACTAATTTTGTACGAGCGTTCCGTTACTCAGCGCTGTAACAATACTGTAGCGACGTAAACCGTGATTTGTGAGGCCTAACGTAAAGGTAGAGCGTGACGAAATAGTGTCAAAAAGACGGCTGAAAAAGCCGATACAGCGGTGCTCCCTTTAAACGTATATCGTGCAATACGGCGAATAACCACAGAGTTCAGCGCGAGTCTATTTTGCTGGCGGCTGCTGAGAGTAGCCTGAAAATTTCACTATGCTCTGTTTAGAGGCGGGGGTTCTAGTTATTCCGCGTATCAGTAGACCCACAAGCAAACCGCTGGTCACGCCATGCAAATGGGCTTCGATGGCGACCTTGCCGTCAGAGAGCTTAGCAGAAAATGGTATGGGCCCAAGAGTCTGTTCCCAGATGACTTTGAGCAAGAGGAACAGGGCCAGCAGGCGGCCCAATGGAGAAGGCCAAATGAGCACGGTGCCGCTGGCCAAAAGTGCATAGAAAACCCCGGAAAAACCCAGATACAGACGAATGTGTGGATACCACAGCCACAGGATAAAACCGATCCACAGGCTGCTCACCAATAGCACAGTGAGTAAGCGCCGGGATGCTCGCAGTTCCGGTAATAGCCAGAGAATGGCTAGCAGAGACGCCAGGTTCAGTAAGGCATGGGGCATGCTGGCGTGTACCCAGTGGGCGGTCAGCAGTCGCCAGATCTGGCCCTGCTGCAGGGCACCCACATCCAGACGCAATAACTGGCTGTCAACGGCCAGTTGCAGCAACAGCATCAACACTGCCAGCGACAGCGGTAGGATCAGGGAGAGGAGGTTGCCCCGGTCACTCATTCGGTGCGGGCTCCAGCGATAGCCTCAGCGGGTGCAAATGGTAGGCATGGCCGGTCTGGCTATGATTGAAAGGCGCCACCCACAGGTGCATGCCGTCTTCGATGGGCAGGTCATACTTATTGTTCACCTGCAGGCGACGGCGAATTTCCAATGTCCAGCGGCCATCGGCCCAGCGGGCCCCGGCATCCACGCCGCCGCGTCCTTGAGTAAAAGGCCCTAGAGACAATACCGAAGGTATCACCGTGCCTACCGGCAGGGTGTCGATTTCGGCGTTGTAGCGCACTGTATCGTTCCAGTCCATCCACCACTGGCCTTCGTCAGACGTGCTGGCATTGCGGTCCATCTGGCTCAGGCTTTGCAGTTGGCGAATGTCCCGAGGTAAGCGGCGTGGCTGGATAATGCCATCATCATAGAGTGTCCAGTTCATGATGTAGCCACCACATTCGGGTTTGAGCTGATAGTCGTTGGCTTCCCAGCGCACCAGATGCTCGCAGTCCGGGTCTTTCTGGTAGCCGGCGGTGTAGCGCTTGTATTCCGATTGCGAAGGCAAGGCGGGGCCGAAGTGGTTATCGTCGGCCTGGCCCAGGCTCAGTCCGGTACGCACTGCCTTCCAGTGCCAGACATCCACATAGGTGCCATCGGTGCTGTAGTGCAGTCCCCGGCCGCCGGCAGAATCCGGATGACGTGACAGAGGCCCTTTGCCCAGATGCACCGTGCCGGCCCCGGCCATTTCCGAGGAGCGGGACAGCATGACCGCGAACTTGTCTTCATAGAAGACATTCTCATTGGCAGTACGGGCTTCGGTCTGGATGACCTTCCAGCCGTCTTCGGTTTTTTCCAGCGGTAGATGGGTCAGGCTGCGGGTAGGGTCCGCCCAGGAAAACAGGAAATACGCGTAAAGGCTGTCGTGCAGGGCACGGATCTCCACAGGAATGCCATCGTCACCCTGATTGCGCCCCTTGAAGGTATGGACTGTGACGGGGGCAATGCCCGCCCAGGCTGTTTCCCGGGCTTCTCCGTCCAATGCCACAGGTGTTTGGGTGTAGTGAATCAATAACTCCATACCGGCGCGGTTGCCGGAAGCGTAGAGCCAGCTTGCCACGGCAAGAGCGGCCAGACAGGTGGTGGTGGTCAGGCCAGGCTGAGTAAAACGGGGTAGGAAGATAGCCAGAAGCCGGCGCATCCCGCCTGCCAGAAGCACGCTGAGCAGATGCACCACGGTGTAAACCACAAAGCTCCAGGCACTGACATGATGAATCGTCAAAACAACACTGCGGTACTGACCCGGGTCGCCCAAGTATAGCCACAGGCCGGTGGCCACCGAGAGAACCACCAGAACCAGCCCCAAGGCGATGATCTGCCGCACCAGGTTTTCCCGCGACCAACGTGACTGTTTAGGCCGGCGTTGCAGTCGCCGGTAATGGCCCGATACGGCGATGAAGATCACATAGGCGACGGTGATAAAGAGAATTCCTGCACCCAGATAACTGTGCCAGCGATAGACGTTGCCCTGGGGAAGGCTGGCACTGATCGCCGCTGCCCAGCTCTGGGGCTCGGAAGCGGAAGCAATGCGCATACCGGTGAGAAAGGCACCGGCAAGGCAGACAATTACCAGGGTATGCAATATGAAGACCGGCAGCTTGCTGCGACCGGTGCGGAGGTTTTTTTCCATGGCCGGCGATATTATCGGTTAGTTTTGACAGTTTGATGGCGATAGATTTTGAAGAGCGGGAACTGATTCGTAGGGCAAAGTCTTAAAATTATATTTTCAGCTACATTATGAGAAGAGTGGGTTCGTCATGTTGCTCATAGCGTTCTCCTTACCCATAGCAGGCTGGGGCTATGGGACCCCGTGCTCAACAGAACGGGGGCAAATGCGTGTAGGAGATAGCTCAAAATTCGCTAAGTCATTGATCTTTGGTTCGGATTGCGACTTAAATATGCATGGAGTCCCCGGAAATAGGCCGCTCGTTCGAGTTTTGTTAGATGGGAAATATTCTCACTTATTGTATAAGTTACTAAATGTTATGGGTTTATCGAAATTATATCCTGTAGCCTGTTAAGAAATATGTCGAAAAAAGATATGTCGAATCGTTCGACTGAATACGCTGTTAAATGGCTCCGCTTTATTGTTGCAGCGCAAGATTCTGAGTCGGTGCCATAAGCGAGCGTTTGTGTGCCGTTAGAAAAATAAGAGGTTGTGGCTTGGTTGCCCCGTTCGTTGTGGGCGGCCACG
Organism: Alcanivorax sp.; assembly: GCF_040119285.1. Classification (GTDB taxonomy): domain Bacteria; phylum Pseudomonadota; class Gammaproteobacteria; order Pseudomonadales; family Alcanivoracaceae; genus Alcanivorax. Next base: position 927 of record NZ_JBEDTY010000017.1, on the reverse strand, counting down.
TTCATTGTTGGGGGTGGCTGCAAAGTCTGCGTTCTTGCGGGTGCCATAAATTCAGTCTGGTTCTCAGGCTCACATCGTGCCAGTAGAGGCGTTGGTGTGTCGCCACTTAACCAGGCAAGGCAGCGGACGCAAAATGCGCGCCTCTGCTCGCAGCGTTACATGTCATTATCAGTATCGCAATATGATCGAAGTTGAACGAATTCTTAGAGTGGACCATGCAGGTGAATTTGGGGCGATTAATATATATCGATCTCAATTGTTTGTTGCGCGCTATTTGTACAAAGATATCGTTCCTAAAATTGAAGAGATGCTGAGCCATGAAAAAAAGCACTTTAATACCTTTGATCGCATCCTTAAAAGCCGGAATATTAGACACTGTTACGCGCTGTATTTCTGGGCGTTTGGCGGAGCAACTTTAGGATTCTTAACTGCTCTAGCAGGTAGGAATGCAATTTGGGTTTGTACCGATTCAATTGAATCTACTGTACTGCATCATTTGGGCTGGCAATTGGACTTCTTATCTAAGAATGACGTAGAGGTTCATGAGGCAGTCATGAGCATTAAAGCTGATGAGGAAGAGCACCAAGAATTCGGCCAATCTCACGGTTCAAAGTCATTTATTTATAAGCCTATATTCTGGGTGGTTAGAAAATCCACTGAGTTTGCAATTTGGCTTAGCACTAAGTTATAAACATGTAACAAAGCTATGCACTGGAACAGCAGTCCTTCGTTGCAATATATGCACTACGCTGCCGCTTCGTTAACATAAATTACAACTACAGCCCGCTGTCCAGTGATAGAGGCGTTATAAGTCATGAAGATAGTATTTTTCACATTGCTAGTTTTGTTATCTCTCCAAGCCTCGGCAGGAGGTATAAGCGAAGAGGTCAAGTTGTTGTCATTAACGGAAACAACCGAGGATGAATA
>NZ_JBEDTY010000016.1:0-55523 GCF_040119285.1 Alcanivorax sp. | reverse complement strand
CTCCGCCTGCTGGCGCAATCGCTCAGTAAGGCGGGAATAGACGGACAACCAGCTCAGGGCTTCACGGCGGACACCGCAGCGAGGGCAGCGAAGTCGTCTTACCGGCACCTCAAGCCAGGTTCGATACTCAAACAAATCCCGATCCCGAATGCGGCGCACATTGACATCATGAATCAAGGAGCAGGCTTGTAGGCAGCCACTACAGTGAGGGGTGTAACTGGGGTCTGGCTGCAGCTGAATCAGGCACTCAGAGGCCGAAAGGCGGGAGAAATGGCCAGGAAGAAATCCTTCCCAGCCAGTCCACGGAAACGTAGCATCTGGCATGGCGGCAGTGTCCTTGTTGTGTTGCTTGGTCGCACAAACAACTTAACTCGGGGCACTGTCCGCCCATACCTATTTCACTCTAATCCGCGATGAACCGAAAAAAAGCACCTTATCGCCCTCGGCTCCATAAAAAAGCAGAAAGCACATTCCTCTATTAGTAAAGAAGAAATGCTTTTTGACTTACCGGATGGCTGGGCATGGGCTAGGCTTGAGGACGTCTTCCTCACTATAGTTGACTGTCCACACTCAACACCAAAATTTATTGATCAAGGCCGCCTCTGCTTAGATACCAATTCTTTTAAAGGCGGGGAGCTGGATAAGACCAAATTTAGGTATGTATCTGATGACACGTTTGAAAATAGGAACGCTCGATTAAAGCCCTTGCCTAATGACATTATTTTTTCCCGGGAAGGCAGTGTTGGCGAATCTGTTGTAATACCTAATGAAGTGGAGTGCTGTCTTGGGCAGAGAGTAATGCTTTTTCGGCCATCAAGTTTTTCAGAGCCAAACTTCCTTAGATTAACTCTTTCGAATCCGCTCGCACTAGATGTCCTGCTATCCCTACATAAGGGAATAGGCGCCAAACACGTCAATGTCGGCGACATGCGCAAGTATGTTGTAGCACTTCCACCAGCGGACGAACAACATCGGATTATCCAAAAAGTAGATCAACTGATGACTCACTGCGACCGACTAAGAGAATACATCAGTAAAGCTAGCGTAATCCGCTGCCAACTGGCTGAAACCATTGTCGAAAACGCCCTTCAATGAGGACCTAGGGGAGAAACCATGGCAATCCAACAAGGCATTTGGCGCATCAACCCGGCTACGAGCAGTGAGATCGCTACTCCACAACGCCTCAGCACCGCTCGGCTGGACGATGAAAACCAGCTGGAAGAGCTGATAGTTCAGGATGTCTCTATTCTCAACGGAGATTGGCTGCTGATTGGCCGGCAGGTGCGCACCGCTTTCGACAAGCGCATCGACCTACTGGCGCTGGATGCCAACGGCAGCGTGATCATCATCGAGCTCAAGCGCGACAAGACGCCCCGTGATGTGGTGGCCCAAACCATCGACTACGCCTCCTGGGTGGAAACCCTGGAAGATTCGGACCTGGTAGATTGCTATGTGGATTTCGCCACCCGCCATCAACTCCCGAACAGCAGCTTGGACACAGCGTTCCTGGCTAAATTTGGCCTGCCCTTGTCAGACGTGGAGCTGAACGAATCTCACCAGATGGTTATCGTCGCCTCCGAACTGGACGCCAGCACCGAGCGGATTATCAATTACCTGAACGATCGCCACGGCGTCGGTATCAATGCGGTCTTTTTCTCCGCCTTCAGCGACGGCGACCAGCGCTATCTGTCCCGCGCCTGGATGATCGACCCCCAGGAAACTCAGCACCTGGCCACCACCCGTGGCGTGCGCGAACCCTGGAACGGCGAATTCTACGTCTCCTTCGGCGCCGATCACCGCCGAGACTGGGACGATGCCCGACGCTACGGCTTCATCAGCGCCGGCGGCGGCACCTGGTACTCCAACACCCTCAACATGCTCTCTGAAGGCGACCGCGTGTGGGTAAACATTCCCCGCACCGGCTACGTCGGCGTCGGCATTGTCACCGGTGAGCGCATGCCACTGGCTGATTTCACCATCGACGGCACACCACTCACCGAGCTGGACAGCCCGGTCAACTACAAAGCCCTCGCCGCCGAACCGGACGACACCACCGAATACGTGGTCCCGGTCCGCTGGGAGCATTCAGTCCCTGCCAGCCAAGCCTTCACCGAAACAGGACTGTTCGGCAATCAGAACTCAGTCTGCAAACCCACAACAGCCAAGTGGTCACACACCGTTGAGCGGCTAAAGCAGGTTTGGGCCACAACCCAGAATCCTGTAACGTAGCTCCGCGACACTCGCATACCACACCGTTTTGGGGAGGTGGCCGGACATGAGTGAAGAGCCAGGCAAGTACATTGTTTCCCCTCAACCCAAGCAGGATAAGACATCCCGCATTCGGGTGAACGGGAAAGACGTCACTGACGAAATTGATGCCGCTATTAGCCAACGAAAAAGCCTTTCCCGAGCTTACGACCAGTACCTTGATGACCTCGCTGAGCAGGCGCAAAGGGCCCTGGCCACCGCCACCACTGATCCGCACCTACTTGCCCAGCTCACCCAAATAGGCGAGACACTGATTGAATGTTGTGACGGTAGCTTCGAAGGTTTTGTCCGAGAGATGGCGTCACTCATTGGCAACGAGATCCGCCCTTTTCTGAAAGGCACCTATGAACAACTCCGATACATGCCCGGAGCCAGATTCACTGAGCAAATGACACCACCAGGCGTGGTTGCCTCAATCGACGTAAACGCGATCAAATTGTCCTGAAACGGCAGAGCAAGCAGCCTACCCCGTACAAAGCTTCAAAAATACACAAAACGCCTAGAAAAGACTTCTGGGGGTATTTATGGGGGTATAATCAATAATTAAAACCGGCTAACTCCATACATGACAACAACTTAACTAGCCCTTTCAAGTCCTGGTGGGCAAACGCTTTATTTTTTCCTTTTAAATCAGGAGGATAATAAAGCTGTAACGAAAATTCCCCTTCAGCCATTTAGCCTGGCACCAATCAATTTCTCTCAAAGGTACAATTTCGGTACAGTGTGAGCACCTTACCAAAAGAAGGCTGGGCCGGGCCGGTTAGCCATCCCGCTGGCATCATCTAGTCGATGATGTACAGCTGAAGAAGTGCTTCTCGGCTGCCAGCAATTATCACTTCCCCTAAATTATTGCTGAGCCGCGTAAATCGCCAACCCCGAGACAACATCAAGGGTAGACTCTGAGCTCTGAACATCCTTGTCTGGAAAAACCCTTTCGACCAGTTCCTTGACGCCTTTTGCACGGCTCATACCGCCCGTAAGAGACACCATATCGAAGTCTTCATCAGAAAACTCCTGCAGCAGAACCTTGAGCTTCTCTAGATATCGAGCCATCGCATCAGCATAGATAACGCCATCAATATCGACCCCATGCTCTTCACCGATAAAGTCGATCACCTTTCGGCTGCGACTTTTCTGCCCCAGCTCAATCTTGCTCTCTTCGGCCAACCTGTTTAATCGAATGGTATTACCGGATTTTTTGAGGTGATTCAGGCGCCCCCTGAATGGCTCCGGCACCAGGCGAAGATCCGTCTCAATAAATTTTTTCTGGTACTCAATATGCTGAACGTTAGCGGCATAGGCGAAATAGGAGTTCAACGCAGGGATGCCCCTCACCTCCTGGCCCTTTCCAAAGAAGGGCATATACCCCTTCTTGTTGAGCTCACGATCTACGTCATTCCCCCCTAGCAGATAGCCCTGCTGCCGATGAGGAATTGGAGCGGGCTCAGCACCGCCAAGGGTCACTAACGACAAATCCGCCGTACCACCGCCTAGATCAACCACCAGAACCTTACGAGGAGTATCTTGAGAAACGTGGAATTGGTAGGACGCAGCACTAGGCTCATACATGAAAGAAACATTGAACATGCCGGCAAGCTCAGCTGCATGGGTAATAATCGAAATAGCCCGATCATTTTCCACATCACTCTGCTTTTTCCCGAAGTTAACGGGACGCCCGATAACAACCCCTGTTACTTGCTCTCCCTGAAATTGCTCTTCTACGGCACCAACAACCTTCCTGAACAAGCTGCCAATTGCTCTTTCCAGAGGTGCCGAGAGCCTGGAAGACAAATCATGAGCAAGAAAAGCCTTAGGGTTGTAGAGCAAAAGTCCCTTGCGATCATTATTCAGGTAGGCATCAACTGCCTCATTGCCAAACAACGCGCCTTCAAGCTGGCTTTCCTCCAGATTCCCAAGAACGCGGTCTTTACCTGCTTCTGATTCAAGCCATTGTCTGCGGGCTGTTTCAATTGCGCGCTTATCCTTTTCTGCTGGCGTCGTTTCTACAGGCTCCGGAATGCGGGTAATGGCGTCGTTCAACATCCGTTGATACTTCGGAGACAGCTGCCTATCCGCGTTATAACCAGCAGGATCATTCCTGGCCTGGCTAGCAACCCTGACTTTTTCTTCTCTCACCCTGTCACTGTAATTTTCTTTGGCCTCAGTCTCTGAGCGAGCCAGGGCCGAACGAATAGAGGCTATTTCGGCGTGGTGATCATCTGCATTAAATAGATCTGCACTTGGAGCATAAGGAGGAAAGTAGATCGCCGTTCGAAATTGCGGCTCACCATCAAACATGATCCGGTGAATCTCTCCATCTCGATAGACTGCCAATGCCGAAAAGCTAGTACCAAAATCAAAACCGATTTTCATGCTTATTCCTTAATCCTGATTCTGCCCGGTACTGGCTGACACCTGCTCATCCTGCCAATCCCCATAGGTCTTTCCGGCTCCTTCCACCGTCCACTGCGTCCGGCCATTGGCGCTGCGGCCGGAGATGACGGCGGCAGCGGCGCTGGGGCTGGAGAAGGACTGGTCGGCAGTAAAAGTCGTTAGCCCGTTACGGCTAGGAGTGAGGACGCCATCCTCGACGAGTTGGTTAAACAGCGTTTTATAGCCACCATCAGCGCCTACCCACTCTTCCCTCGCCAACGAGCCCTGCAGCACAAAAAATTCGCCATCCACTTCCTGGCCACGAGCCTTGATATTGTGTTTAGGCAGTTCCAGCACAAAATAAGGAGATTCCTGCGGTTCTGCTGGTTGTGTCTTGGGCTGGCTGGCAGGGCGTGTGCTGTCGCGGAGGAAGTCGAACCCCAGCACCGGCAGCACGGTGCGGATCTGTTCCAGAAAGAAGGCCATGTCGGCCAGGTCCGCTTCCGGCAGATTGATATAGTCGTGGGCGGTACCGTTGACCAAGGTGCAGCGCGCCACGTCGCGAGCATTTTGGATCAGCAGGCTCTCCAGGTGTTTAACATGGGCCTTGGTCAGGTTTTGGTCTTTGCTGGTAACCAAGCAGACTTTTTCCCAAAAATCCTTACCGCCTTGCCCCTCCGGTCTATTGTGCTGCTTGAGGCGCTTACCCACATCGTCGGATTCGCCGATATAAACTAACGAGCGAAAGCTGTTATCCGGGTCTGGCCACACCAAAAAATAGATGCCCGTGCGCCCCACTTCCGGGCGCGGCACCAGTTCGCTAAGTTTGGAGCGTGGACCGGTAAGCACATGGCCGGTCCAGTTCATAATCTCGGCAGAAAGTAGGCCATTGGGGGTGCCGTCTACCAGAAACAATCGAATACTGCGGCCTTGTGTCATGGGATGTCCTTTTCCATTATCAATTCTTCTTATTGAGGGGAACTTACTGTGCCCTTCATTTCCCCGGAAACAAACCCGGCATCCAGCGCTCGGCCAGCCGTGCCGGGAAGGCGATTTTCAGCGGCGCACGGGTACTGGCTGAGGTAACAACGCCGGCCTCCTGCAGGGCAGAGACAATCCGGCGCGCCTGGCGATCGCCCTTGCCAACGATCACTGGCACTTCTCCACGGGGCAGTTCACCGCGATAGAGAATAGCGTCGAGCACATTGCCGGCATGCTGGGGCAAGGCCTCCATGCGGATTTCTTCTTCCACCCACAGCCGAATACGCTCGCGAAGCCGGCCCGGCTGCACCAGCTCCTCCATAAAACGGACCTGATCAATACAGGATTCCAAAAAGAATGCGGAGAACTCCGCCATGGCCTTTTCACTGCGGGCACCACGGCCGTCCGTGACACCCTGGCGAGGCTGATCACAGGCCATCAGGTGCGCTTTGTACCGGTCATTTTGCCGGGCCAGCCCTCGCGCCACGGACCATAGCCCCCCGGTCTCCATGGATTGCCTGAGCATGGCGTAGGACAACAGGCGCACCACCCGCCCATTGCCATCCATAAAGGGGTGAATCCACAGCAGGCGATGATGAGCTGCCGCCGCCGAGACAATAGTCTCCTGATTGCCCAGGTTGCCGTAGGCCTCTTCAAAGCGGCCAAGAAAACGCGGCACTGCACCGGAGCTAATGGCCACATGCTTGCCCACCTGCACATCGCGAGTGCGCAGTTCTCCCGGCTCCACCCGGTGACGCTCACCGGACTCCGGGTCGTCTACCCAGCACAGCTCATCGGGAAGCTGCTCATAGAAGCGGCGGTGAATCTCACAGATGCCCTCAGCGGTGATCACGCGCCCATCGAGCCCGCCCTCATCAATCCACTGCTGAACCGCCACATGGGCCTGGGCCTCCTTCTGTAAATCCCGCGCTCGCTTGTCATCGCTATAATCGCCGTGCAGCGCCCGCTCGATATCCACCGGGTGAGTGTTATGCCCCTCGATCAGGTTGGAGTAATAGCAGTTCATGGTCCGCACCAGCTCCGACAGCGCGGCAACCACGCCCGGCGGCAGGCTGTTTTTGAACCCGGTAGAGCGAGTCCCCAGCTGAAAGGCCAGCTCCGACAACGACGCACGGCGTGGTGAACCCGCTGCAAACCGCATGGGTTCCATGTTGGAAACGCTTTCCTCCCGATCCTCTGGCGTCGCGTTCCCTGCTTCTTTCTCTGCAGCTTTTCTCGCCTTAATGTCCGGTTCCATGTCCGCTTCCCGAAAGGTGTTTTCCCTTGTATAGCACAAAGTTACATAAAAAATAAGGGTAATTTCGACTGAGATATGGCCGGTTTAATGTCCGGTTCCATGGCCGGATGCCGACCAGTCAACGGTTAAGCAGAGCAAAAGACCGAACAAAGTAAGCCATCAACGTTTTTTGTAGGAGCGTGCTTGCGAGCGAATTAGCGGGTGCGGGGGGGCCGTTCGCTTGCACGCGAGTTGGGCGCAAAGGTGAACCGTTCGCGTGCAAGCACGCTCCTACAAAAACCCATTAACCACCGCCAGGCCTTCACCCATAGCTGGCCGCCTCTTCTGCGGCTTGCAATACGGGTTCCGGGCTGGCGGACTCGCTGGGCTGCCAATCTCTTACGTCGATTTTTCCGATGACGGCGGCGGAAATAAGGGCAGATCGGCGCTCACCCAGTAACCGAATGCCCTTCTGAGAGGCCAAGATCATTTCTTCAATCTTTTGGGTCGATTTTTTAAGTCTCCCTATGACCTCACCCTGTTCATTCTCTGGCGGCATAGGAATCCAGCAGGACATAACGTTACTGGATGAAATTGAGGCTAGATTTGTGCTTTGCTTTGAGTGCAGATAGAAATACGCTCGCGCCGATTCGGATTGAGTGAAGACAGCCAGCCATTCCGAAGATAGTCCCCGCTCAGGCCTAATAGCAAAAACGTGGTTCTGATGGAGACAAGGAAATATTTCAGCATTCCATACAGCCCCACGCCCCAACTTATCGTTATCACCGCCCTCATTCATTAATACGTCCCCCTCTTTAAGAAGGTAGCGTTCAACTTCTTTCTCTGCGACCTCTACTGTATGGACTGTATTAAGGTTGAAGTGTCCATTCTGAACATTTGCTACTCGAAGATACGGGAGTTCAACGGTTTCCTCTTCAGGATGCCCCCTTTTTCTTGGTTCTTTTTTCTTAGCAGAAGCGTACTTGCGAAAACGGCCCTTCTCGCACGCGCCTATTCGCTTGCAAGCATGCTCTTACAAAAACCATCCACCCATCGCTAGCGGCTTCTTTCAAAAGCTTTATTCTCGCTTCCATTTCCTGGCTTACTTGACCACTCTGCCCAAGCAAGCACGGACAAGAGAACTGAATGTCGCTTGCGAAAATCCGGAGACATTTCATCACAAGCGCTCAAACTTTCAGCAATTTCGGGGAAATGCCGTTTGTTTTACGTCACCATCATTGGCAACATGGGAACGAGCCTGTATCAGGGCTCATCCCAACCGCAGGAGGCTTCGCATGAGCGATTACGACGACAGAGATGATTACCAGCAAGAAGCCGAAGATCTGTTGGAGACAATTGAACAGGTGGAAGAAACCCTGACAGTCATGTCAAAAGTGGTCGGGCAACTGAAAGAGCAAGTGGCATCACACCTTGACCCGACGGACACGATAGAAATGAGTGCCGAGGAATTCCTCGATCAATGTGAGAATTTAGAAGGGACTTGGCACTAGCGCTATTCGGGCTCTTTGCGCAGAGCGCCTAAACCCGCGCTCTGCATAAAGGGCTACATCGCTGACCTTGGCCGCTCCGCCTCCCCGCTCGGGTAGCGGCGTACACCTCCCACCCAAGTGCCCAGCACCTGGATCTCCCTCCAGTCACTGATCGCTTCCCGTGGATCACGATCCATCCAGACCAAGTCCGCACGCATTCCCGGGCGCAACTGCCCCACCTGATCGGCCACCCCAAGCTGTTTAGCCGCGTCTACTGTCACCGCCTGCAAAGCCCGCTCCACGTCCACTGCTTGCTCCGGGCCCAACAAAGCGCCAGAGGCGGTCTTGCGTTCAACCGCGTTCCACACCAGCTGCAACGGCTCAAACGGTACCCCCGGGGAATCAGCATGCAGGGTAAAACGCAACCCGGCTTGTGCCGCTTGTGCCAGCGGACTTATCCGCCGTGCTCGCTCCGGCCCCAGGAAAATATCTCGGTGGCGATCGCCCCAGTAATACACATGGATATTGTAGAAAGAGGGGATCACATCCAGTGCCACCATCCTTTCCAGCTGCTCCGGGGTGGCCATTTGTGCATGAATCAATACCGGCTGCACCCGCGCCTGCGGACAAGCGGATCGTGCAGCGGCGATGGCATTCAGGCTCTGCTCAATGGCGGCATCGCCATTGGCATGCACGGCCACCTGGCGGCCCTGACAATGAAACTGTTGCACCTGATCATTGAGCGCCTGCTGGGATAGCGTGGGGAAACCCAAATAGTCCTCAGGGTAATCATCCGGCAACGAATAATACGGCGCGCTGAGAAAACCACTATAGCCTTGCAGCGCACCATCGCTGACCAGTTTCACCGGGCCAAGGTGAATGCGGTCGCCCTCCGGAATGTCGAGTTTTCCAGACTGGCGCTGTTGTTCCGCTTCCGCGTTGGGCCAGACACTCAAGCGCAGCGGAATTAGTCCGAACTGTAGCGCCGGCTCCAAAGCCCGGATCGCGGCCGGGCCCGCCAATCCATTCTGCGCAAAAGTAATGCCTCGGGACAGATAGATATGCGATGCCCGGGACACCACCTTTAAAGTGTCCATGCTTGCTAACGCCAATGCCTTGCTACGCACTGGATTAAACGCCGTTTCTGCTAGCAAACCATTGAGCCGCCCGGTTTCATCGCGCCCATAAAAACCACCCGCAGGATCTGTGACCTCTTCCTTGATCCCCATACTGCTCAGCGCGGCGGAATTAACGACCCCAAAATGCCCGGAGCGATGCATCACCACAATCGGTCGCGTCTCGCTCACCGAATCCAGCTCAGAGCGGGTGGGGTAACGTTGCTCAGTGATAGCCGTGTGGTCAAAACCGTAGGCAAGCAGCGCCCCTTCTGAGCGACGCTGCGCCAAAAGGCCCAAGCGCTCCAGTAAAGTGTCTATGCTGTGCAAATCGCCGATGGGAGGACTGTTGGCATCCACCGCCACTGCCGATAACCCTTCACCGGGGAAATGCCCATGCGCTTCAATAAACCCAGGCATTAGCGTACCGCCTTCCAGGTCGACCACCATCACATCGCGACTAACCTGCTTACGCAGCACCTCGGCCTCACCCAGCGCAACGATTTCACCATGCCTAACCAGCATCGCATCCGCTACTGGCCGCTGTGGGTCCATGGTCAGTACCGTGCCATTGAAGAACAATTGGGCCGCCGGCGAGGGCGGATTAAACCAACGATGAACCCCTACCCCGGTTAATATCAGTAAGGCGATTACCGCTACCACAACCCACAACCCGACTTTCTTCATAACTCTCTCTCTATGCTGGCCGGCGCGTTTAGCCGCCCGCAAGCCTTCACTCATTATGGGCAGACTCTGCCCTTCTCCACCGCAGAGAACAAGCCTGCTGCCTCTAAGGCCAAAACCCTTCTGCTCTCATCGCCTTTTTCAATCAAACAGATTCGTTAACCCCATACCGGCTTGCCTGTTCGGCGCGCTATAGTGAAGCCGAACCTAGAGATATCGCACCTTTTTCGCGCACCTTATATGCACCAGAACAAAGAAAAAGCGGCATCATCTTTGCATCACACGCGGTGATAATTTTATCGCCACGCATCGTGGAACCCGGCAAGGCCACAAGCCAACAACGGGACCAACTGGAGACAAAGAGTCATGAAAGCATCGGATTTGTTCGTTCGCGCCCTGGAAGCAGAAGGGGTTGAACATGTGTTTGCCATTCCCGGTGAAGAGAACCTCGATCTGCTGGAGTCCCTGCGCGGCTCCAACATTGAGCTGGTGATCACCCGCCACGAACAAGCTGCCGGCTTCATGGCATCCACCTATGGTCGACTCACCGGCAAAGCCGGCGTTTGTATGTCCACCTTGGGTCCCGGTGCCACCAACTTGGTCACTGCCGCCGCCTACGCCCAACTCGGGGCCATGCCCATGGTCATGATCACCGGCCAAAAGCCGATCAAAACCAGCAAGCAAGGCCAGTTCCAAATCATCGACGTGGTCGACATGATGCGCCCACTCACCAAGTTCACTAAACAAGTTGTCAGTGGCGACTCCATCCCCACCCGTATCCGCGAATCGTTCCGCCTGGCCCAAGAAGAGCGTCCCGGCGCTACTCACCTGGAACTGCCGGAAGATATTGCCCGCGAACACTCCACCATGCCGGTAACGGAGCCCAGCGCTACCCGCCGGCCTATCGCTGAAGACAAGGCCATCTGCAAGGCCATCGAGGCAATTAAGGGCGCTCGCAAACCGCTGCTACTGGCCGGTGCCGGTGCCAACCGTAAGCTGACCAGTAAAATGCTGCGCCAGTTCGTGGAGAAGCTGGGCATCCCGGTGATCACCACCCAGATGGGTAAAGGCGTGGTTGATGAAACCGGCCCACACTTCCTGGGTAACACCGCCTTGTCCTCCGGCGACTTCGTGCATCGCGCCATCGACCAGGCCGACCTGATCATCAACGTGGGCCACGACGTGGTGGAAAAGCCGCCCTTCTTTATGCGCCCCGGCGGGGCCGAAGTGGTTCACATCAACTTCAACTCCGCCCAGGTAGACCCGGTCTACTTTCCCCAAATTGAAGTGGTCGGCGACATTGCCAACAGCCTGTGGCAGCTTAAAGAACGCTTGGCCCCCCAAGAACATTGGAGCTTCTCGGATTTCCACCGTATCCGCGATGCGCTGCAAAAACACATCCATGAAGGCATACAGGACGATAGCTTCCCGATCCGCCCGCAACGTCTGGTGGACGAGATACGCAAGATCATGCCGGAAGACGGGATCCTGACCCTAGATAACGGCATGTACAAAATCTGGTTTGCCCGTAACTACCCAGCGACCAAACCCAACACGGTACTGCTCGACAACGCCTTGGCTACCATGGGCGCCGGCCTTCCTTCTGGCATGGCCGCCAAAATGGTACACCCGGACCGTCGCGTGATGGCCATCGTCGGCGACGGCGGCTTCATGATGAATAGCCAAGAGCTGGAAACTGCAGTACGCCTGAAGCTCGACATCGTAGTGCTGATTTTACGCGACGATGGCTACGGCATGATCAAGTGGAAGCAGAACGACATGGACTTCCAAGACTTCGGCCTGGACTTCCAGAACCCGGATTTTGTTGCCTATGCCCGTGCCTACGGCGCCAACGGCCACCGCGTGGAGTCCACTGCCGGCCTGGGCCCGCTGGTGGAAGAGTGCTACCAACAGGGGGGCGTACACGTGATCGACTGCATGGTGGATTACCGTGACAACAGCCGTATCCTCAACCGGGAAATCCGCGAACTCAGCAGCAAGTTGTGAGCAACGCAGCACGCAATAAGCTTTTGCGTGCCTGTGTGTTGCGTGTCCCATGCTAGCAAATCATAGATTGCCCCAACCTCATGGCCTCACCAACGCCATTAAGGAACCAACATGTTAAAAGACGCTTACCCGTACTACTTGGCCAACGAAGCTGTGTTCGCCAACCAAGATCTGGATGTTACCGACAAATACAGCGGTGACGTCGCCACTCGTGTCGCCATGGCGGATGCCGCCACTATCGACAAGGCCATCGACGCGGCCGACAAGGCCACCAAGCCCATGGCACAACTGGCCCCTTACGAACGCCAGGCGATTCTCTACCATTGCGTTAAGCGCTTTGAAGAGCGCTTTGAAGAACTGGCCCTAGCGCTGTGCATCGAAGCGGGCAAACCCATCAAGGACGCCCGTGGCGAAGTGGGCCGCCTGATCGACACTTTCCGCGTGGCCGCCGAAGAAGCCGTGCGCATCGATGGCGAAATGCCCAACCTGGAAATTTCCGCCCGTGCCAAAGGCTATCGCGGCATGGTCAAACGGGTTCCCATCGGCCCCTGCTCGTTTATTTCCCCGTTCAACTTTCCGTTGAACCTGGCGGCTCACAAAGTGGCCCCGGCCATCGCCGCCGGCTGCCCCTTTGTGCTCAAGCCGGCCAGCCGCACGCCCATCGGCGCCATCATCATCGGTGAAGTGCTGGCAGAAACCGATCTGCCCAAGGGCGCGTTTTCCATTTTGCCCTGTCATCGCGAAGGCGCCGACCTGTTCACCACCGACGAGCGTTTCAAGCTGCTCAGCTTCACCGGCAGCCCGGACGTGGGCTGGGACCTGAAAGCCCGTGCCGGCAAGAAACCGGTGATCCTGGAACTGGGCGGCAACGCCGCGGTAATCGTGGATGAAGATGCCGACCTGGACGACGCCGTGGAGCGCATCACTTTCGGCGCTTTCTACCAGTCCGGCCAGAGCTGCATCGGCGTACAGCGCATCCTGATTCACGATGCCATCTACGACGAACTGAAAACCCGCCTGGTGGAAAAAACCGCCGGCCTGAAAATGGGCGACCCGAAAGACGAAGACACCTTTATCGGCCCGGTGATCTCCGAAGGCGAAGCTACCCGGCTGGAAAACTGGGTCAATGAAGCCGTGGACGCCGGCGCCACCCTGTTAGTGGGCGGCAAGCGCGAAGGCGCCATGCTCGAAGCCACCCTGCTGGAAAACGCCCCCAAAGGCAGCAACATCGTGGAAGAAGAGGCCTTCGGTCCTGTTGCCGTCATCAGCCGCTTCAGCAATTTCGACGAAGCGCTGAACACCGTTAACGAGTCCAAGTTTGGCTTGCAAGCCGGCATCTTCACCCGTGACCTGTACAAAGCCCACAAAGCCTGGGACGAACTGGAAGTGGGCGGTGTGGTGATCGGCGATGTGCCCAGCTGGCGCGTGGACAACATGCCCTACGGCGGCGTGAAAGACTCAGGCCTGGGCCGCGAAGGCATTCGTTGGGCCATCAATGACATGACTGAGGAGCGTTTACTGGTGATTCGTACCGCACCGTAAGCTCAGCTGATCATCTGCTATCATTAACCAAAGCCTGTCGATACGCGTTACAGCCGTATTCAGTTGACTGCAACGTCCCATACTCGGAGACAGGCTTTTTTCATCTTGGAAGGTGAGGAATTTCGCGAGACGCAATAATAACCGCCTCAACACTACGATTCACAGCTCGCCATTCTTTTGTGGCGTTGCTTGCTATTGACTCCCATTCAGCCGTACCAATGGAAGCAGCTCTGCCAGCATCAATGAGGTAACAGTTAATCATTATTTTTTTCACAGCAATGGCTCGCCGCTGAAAAAGTCTCCGATTAAATTAGGCACCGCCAGCACTGTCAGTCAAACCGTCTAATACCAGCCAAGCAATCTAAGTCAGCATCGTAGACCCGAGAAACCACCGCACGGTTAAAGGTGAAGTCGATGCCCAATGTCAGATTGATCCTTGCTCAATATTAATGCGTCTCCCTCCGCTACACCCCTTGCTCCCATTGGGGTTTCGGGCATTGATCTCGATCATTTGTGACGCCCTCTCCATCGCTGTCAGGCACGAGTTGAGAGACGGTCGGGCTTATCGCTACTGAGTCTGTGACGTGTATTAGCTTATTTTCTGGCAAGGGAAGACGGTAATTTAGCGCTAAATAAAAATACGATGACTCATTAGCTATTCCGTAAAGAGAAAGGAGGGGGTAACAACACGGTAAAACCGGCCAGCAAAAACCATCTATGGCCACTCTCGTTAAAAAACAAGCTTTTTATCCCGGTTACAAAATAATGCGATACGCCGTATTCTTTTGCCTGAACCCATCTTATAATCAAAAAATTATGGCGTGTATGGGTGTGGTATCAAATGAGTACATCTCTAGGCCTGTTAACAGGCGCGATTACCAGTATGCTGGACCCGCAGGATGTGGCACAGCCACGTTACCAGCCAACCGTGGAAACCACCTGGCAGATCCAGCTGCAAGGCACCACCAATACCGGTTACCAGACCGACCTGTACATACTCGATCTATTCGACACCCCGCAATCCGTCATTACTGACCTGCAGGCCAGCGGCCGTAAGGTAATCTGCTACTTCTCGGCGGGCACCTATGAAGAATGGCGAGAAGATGAAGGGCGTTTCACTGCGGCGGACAAGGGGCGCCAGCTGGACAACTGGCCCGGGGAACGCTGGTTGAATACCCGCTCTACCAATGTCCGCAGCATCATGGTGGATCGCCTAACACTGGCGTCGGAGAAAGGTTGCGACGGAGTAGACCCAGACAACGTTGATGGTTACAGCAACCAGACCGGCTTTCCCCTCACCTATGACAGCCAGCTGGATTATAACCGTTTCCTGTTTAACCAGGCTCAATCCATGGGCCTGGCGGTATCACTGAAAAACGACGTGGAGCAGGTCGCAGACCTGCTCGACTATGTGGATTTTGCAGTGAACGAATCGTGTCACCAATGGCAAGAATGTCACCGGCTATTGCCTTTCGTGGAGGCGGGTAAACCAGTGTTTCACATCGACTATACTTACAGTCAAGATCCCGATGGCCACGCCATCCATTGCCAACATATGAATAGTCTGGATTTCCAGTCCCTAACCTTGCCTTGGGCACTGGACGACAGTTTTCGTATGAGCTGTTTCTAACGGCTAGTTCAATGCATCTTTAACACGTTGAGCCATATAATCAGCCGCTTCTTGGTATGGGCTCAGTACGTGTTTCACTCCCGCTTTTTTGAGCAGATCACCGTCATATTCATGATGGACCGTGACGGCTAGCTCTCCTGCAAAACGAGTGTCTTTGAGCAGTTTCATTAAGCCCAAATTCAGATTCACATCGGGCACGGTGCTGATTAACCATTTAACCCCTTCCAGGTCCAAGTGCTCGATAAATTCATGGCTTTCCATATCTGCGTAGCTCGCACGGATACCCTGCCGCTGGTAGACGCGCACAAGTTCCGGGTCAAAATCCAGAGCCAGAACTTCAACGCCATTTTCATGGAATCGCTCCACTAAACGCCCACCGTAACGCCCCAAACCAAACACCAGAACAGGTGGCAACACAGCATTGTTACCCAGCTCCTTTTCTTCACGAAAAGGATTTACTCTCTCAAAAAAACCAAGTGCGGGGGACAGTTTCTCATACAAGGTATGGGAGTAAAGAATCATGTACGTGGACAGAGTTATGGTAATAATTCCCACTAGCGTAATGAGCCCAAGGGTATTCTCCCCCACATGTCCCAAACTAATTCCCATGGCCACAAAAATGATCGAAAACTCACTGATTTGGGCCACCGTCAGGCCGGCTAGAAAACCGGTACGCCGCCGATAGCCCATATATCCCATGATCGCCATCACCACTAACGGATTACCAATCAACACGAACAGTGAAAAAATGGCAGCTGCCCCTAACTCTTCCCCCAAACTGGCAAACTCGAGCTGCGAGCCCAAATGAATAAAGAAAAACAACAACAAAAAATCCCGAACGCTCGCTAGCCGGGCATTAATGACTTCGCGGTATGACGTCGATGCCAGGGAGAAACCGGCTAGAAACGCACCCACCTCTTTACTAAAGCCAACCATATCCCCTAACGCAGCCGCAGAGGTGCCCCACGCGATGGCAAAAATCAGCATCAACTCAGGGGAACGAGCGAGAAGGTCCATTATTCGTGGCAGGATATAACGCATCATCAGGGCGACGATGGCCAATGCCGCCAGTAGCTTGGCAATAATTGCCAACACCACAAAACCCGTTTTCTCAATTTCTATGCCTGCAGAAGCACTCAGGCTGCCGACCACCATCATCGCCAGCACCACGGCGATGTCCTGAACAATCAAAAAACCCATGGCAATACGGCCATGGAGCGAATCAATTTCTTTTTTATCAGACAGTAGCTTAACGATAATGATGGTGCTGGAGAACGTCAGTGCCACCGCGATATAAAGCGCATTTACCCAATCAAACCCCAGCCCTATGCCTATGCAAAAACCCAGCACAATGGTGAAAATAAGTTGCCCAAGCCCTGTGGCCACGGCCACCATGCCCAAGTGTCGGATCAAGTGCATATCCAGCTTCAGGCCAACCACAAACAACAGGATGGTAACCCCAACCTCCGCCAGCAACGCGATATGTTGATCTGCGCTTAGCGCATCCATAAAGGAAGGCCCGACCACAATCCCTACTAGGATAAAAGCCACAATCAGCGGTTGTTTGAGCCGAACGGCGAGCATGCCAACCAATGTTGAAGCCAGCAGCAAGGCAGCAAACTCGTAATACTGGTAATCCATACACCCTCACGGATTGATAAATGAGCCTGGGCGGCTGAACATTACAGACACCTTCAGCTTACCCTATCAAAAGAACGTCAACAGACACCCACCAACAGAAAATCAGGAAATTGAGCCGTTCTTCTACCTTGAACCCTATACTGCAGACAAATGCATGCAACCATAGGTGGAAGACACCCTGCTCATGCGCCTTGAGGCAATCCAGCGAAAGCATGAAGCCGAGTTGACTCCCCTTGGATAGAGACCCTAAGCACGGATAACCCGCTCTTCAACGCTTTTTCCTCTCCCGCTAAAGCAGAAAAGCTTGGCCTACCACGTTTTCTTTTTTTGTATCTCTATGAAAATAAACCATCGTTAACACTGACAATAACATTACAGCTTTATACCGACCCCCAAATGTACAAATATAAAGATGCACGATAGTGCCATATATGTCCCGCGAAGGGTTCGTCATGGAAAACCTCAGCGATACCTTCGCCAGATCCGCGCTGCTTTTTTATGTTTACTGAGACTAACAACCTGTGCTGGAAGCGGCAGCAGAGACGGCATAGCAATCACCCTTAAACATGTTCTAGGCTGGAATGTGCCGGATGACAGCGGTGAAACCGCCGACTCTGCTGCGGATATCGAAAGCCGTATGCGTGCCTACTGGGAAGTGAACTGTCACCACCGCCACCGGCGGCGGCTCCTGTGGCCGCCAGGATCTGCTGGGCATCTGCTGGTACCCCGACGGCGCAGGCAGCGCTATCGTTTCTTTTCGCCTCGGTGCAGAAAGTGATGCCACCCCACGCAGCGTTGCCCCGTGGCGAAACCACCGCATTGATAGATCAGTGGATCAACAACGTGGCAGACAGCCGCTACACTAACGCTAGCGCCGGTAACTGATCTCTCCTCCTCTCCGGCAACATTGGAGAGGAGCGCAACACCCCCCTCCCGGTAAAGGGAGGGTTTTTACCGCTCTGCGGGCGACACGGTCGCCCCGGCATGCCACACGCACAAGTATCAAGCCTTTAGCGTCTAGCGCTCTTCGCTCTATCACGAATGGCTTTCAACGGCGCCGATAATTTATCCGTATGACGCGGGTGAATAGCCGCATAGCATTCAAAAATTTCGGCCAGATCCTTTTCCACATCCCCACAGGGTTCAATAACTCGGGCAAAGGTAATTTCTTTTTTTGCGTAATCCGCGGTGGCTACCACAATTGGCACGCCCGCCTTCTGAGCGATACGGTAAAAGCCGGTTTTCCATTGTGCCGCCCCCCCTCGAGTGCCCTCGGGTGCCACTACCATCACCAACTTATCTCGACGAGTAAATTGCTCCACGGTCTGCTCAACCACACCGCCCGCCTTGTGCCGGGCAATGGGCAACGCCCCCATCCAGCGCAGCATCGCCCCAAAGGGCCCCTTGAAAGCGCTATCCTTGATCATTACATGGGCGTCCAGGCCCAGCTGCATCATCGCCGCCAAGGTGTAGATACCATCCCAATTGGAGGTATGCGGCCCGCCAATAATCACTGCCTTGGGCACCGCCGGCATGGTATTGGTCACCCGCCAGCCCGCCAAGCGCAGAAAACCGCTGGCCAGTGACCGGGAAAACGCATTGCCCCGACGGGGATAATCAGAATCCAAGGGAGGCGCCATGGGATTGTCCATTACCAAAAGAGCGGCGATCATACCCACGCGACTCAAAAACCGCATTGGCATGAATGCCCAACGCACTGACGAAGCGATAATCGGCCCATGAATTCCCTGCGTTATCTCACAGGCTACCCCACCCAAATTCAGCAGCAGGCGCAAGCCCTGCTAGATCAGGGAAAACTGGGGACGTATCTGCAACAGCGCTATCCCGCAAAGCATGATATTCAAGGCGACAAGGCCCTGTTCCAATACGCTACCAGCCTTAAACAACAATACCTTCGCAAAGCCCCGCCTCTGGGTAAGGCCTATTACGACGCTAAACTGAAAACGCTTAGCCAGGCATTAGGTATGCATACCCGGCAAACCCGCATTCATGGTAGCAAACTGCGCAGTCATAACAGCCTGCGCATCGCCAGCCAATTCAAAACAGCTCCGGAGGCCTTTCTGCGCATGATCGTGGTCCACGAACTAGCCCATTTCAAAGAAACGGACCACAACAAGGCGTTTTATCAGCTCTGTTCGCACATGGCGCCGGACTACCATCAACTGGAACTGGACACACGGCTCTGGCTAATTTGGCAAGACACACACAAGCCCTCAGGCAGACAACGCCTGTAAAAACCAACCCGCCAGCGAGCACCTCTTCAGCTGCGGCACAGGCCTCCTCAACAGCGCCAAAGCGTCAAAAACCTGTTCATTCAACAAGCATTTACATTCCCACTCGTAGATATCGCCAAAGACCGGGGTCAGCAGTTTCATGTCCCCGCCATAAGGGCGTAGTATAAAATGACTTTACGTCATAACGCAGGATCATCAGTGCCGCGGTGTGTGGCTATGCTGTATTGATCCTGCGCCAGTGTTCCCGCTGGTGGTCGCTCTATCCGCCAGCGCGGGACTCCAATCAAAGCCCAGGAGGTGTGTAGTGACACGGATTGGCCAGGACACCCTTAACAGCAAAAAAACGCTGCAAGCCAACGGCAAGACTTATCATTACTTCGATATCAATGTGGTCGCCGACAAAGGCTGGGGTGATCTCAGCAAGCTCCCCTTTTCCCTCAAAGTCCTTCTCGAGAACCTACTCCGCTTTGAAGACGGTAACAGCGTCTCCGGTGCCGACATTGAAGCCGTAATGCGCTGGCTGGAGCACAAACGCTCCGACAAGGAAATCAATTACCGCCCGGCCAGGGTGCTGATGCAGGACTTTACCGGCGTACCCGGCGTTGTCGATCTGGCCGCCATGCGCGATGCCATTAAGAAAGCCGGTGGTGACCCTGGCCGCATTAACCCGTTAACGCCGGTAGATCTGGTCATCGACCATTCGGTGATGGTAGACAAGTTCGGCAACCCACAGGCTTTCGAAGAAAACGTGGAGATCGAGTATCAGCGCAACCGGGAGCGTTATCAGTTCCTGCGCTGGGGCCAAAAAGCCTTCAACAACTTCCGCGTGGTCCCACCGGGCACTGGCATCTGCCACCAGGTAAACCTGGAATACCTAGCCAAAGGGGTGTGGTCGTCCGAATCCGACGACGGCAACACCTATGCCTACCCAGACACTCTAGTGGGCACCGACTCCCACACCACCATGATCAACGGCTTGGGTGTGCTGGGCTGGGGCGTGGGCGGCATCGAAGCCGAAGCCGCTATGCTAGGCCAGCCCATTGCCATGCTGATTCCCGAAGTCATCGGCTTCAAAATCAGCGGCAAACTTCGTGAAGGTATCACCGCCACCGATCTGGTACTTACCGTCACCGAGATGCTGCGCCGCCGTGGCGTAGTAGGCAAATTCGTGGAATTCTTTGGCGACGGACTGGCCGATCTGACCTTGGCCGACCGCGCCACCATCGCCAACATGGCCCCGGAATATGGCGCTACCTGCGGCTTCTTCCCCATCGACGAGCGCACCATCGAGTACATGAAGCTGACGGGCCGAGACGAAGACACCATTGCGCTGGTGGAAGCCTATTGCAAGGCACAAGGCCTGTGGCGCTCCAGCAGCGATCCGGACCCAGAGTTCACGGACGTACTGGAGCTGGATCTGAATGATGTGGCACCCAGCCTGGCCGGCCCCAAACGCCCCCAGGACCGAGTGCCACTCACCGCAGTCAAACGCACCTTCATTGACGTGGTCACCGAGACGCTCAAACTCAATGACGAGGAAATCAGCAAGCTGGAAGGCGAAGGGGGCCAAACTGCCGTCGGCAACCAAGAACCCAGCGGCGGTGACGTGCCTGTCACCATCGATGGCCACAAGCACCATTTAAGCCATGGCGATGTGGTGATTGCCGCCATCACCTCCTGCACCAACACCTCAAACCCCAGCGTTATGTTAGCCGCCGGTCTGGTGGCGAAAAAAGCCGCCGAGAAAGGCATGAACCGCCAACCTTGGGTAAAAACCTCACTGGCCCCCGGCTCCAAGGTCGTTACCGATTATCTAAATGTCACCGGTCTGCAAGAACCCCTCAACAAGATCGGTTTCGACTTGGTGGGCTACGGCTGTACCACCTGCATCGGCAACTCCGGGCCACTGCCACCGGAAATCGACAAGGCCATTTCCGACGGCGACCTGGTGGTGGCCTCAGTGCTTTCCGGTAACCGTAACTTCGAAGGCCGGGTTCATCAGAGCGTACGCACCAATTGGCTAGCCTCTCCGCCACTGGTGGTGGCTTATGCCTTGGCCGGCACCGTAAAAATTGACTTGGATTCCGACCCCCTCGGCAATGACAAAGAGGGTAACGCGGTTTACCTGAAAGACATCTGGCCCAGCTCCGATGAAATTCAAGCGGAACTGGTGAAGATCAACGACGACATGTTCCGTAACCAGTACGCCAGCGTGTTTGAAGGTGATGAAATCTGGCAGAGCCTGCCGATCCCGGATTCGCAAACCTACGACTGGGACAGCAGCTCCACTTACATCCAGAATCCACCCTTCTTCGACGGCCTGACCGCCGAGATGGACGATGTAGAACCAGTGAAAAACGCGCGTATCTTGGCGATGCTGGGTGATTCCATCACCACCGACCACATCTCCCCCGCTGGGGCTATCAAAGCGGATTCTCCCGCCGGCCACTACCTGCAAGGGCACGATGTGGAACCCATCGATTTCAACTCCTACGGCTCACGTCGAGGGAATCACGAAGTGATGATGCGAGGAACCTTCGCCAACATCCGTATCCGCAACGAAATGACTCCCGACATCGAAGGGGGTTTTACAAAACACTTTCCTCAGGGCGAGGAGGTTCCCATCTACGGCGCCGCCATGCGCTATCAGAACGACGGCATCCCCACCGTGGTGGTCGCTGGCAAAGAATACGGCACCGGCTCCAGCCGCGACTGGGCTGCCAAGGGCACTACCCTGCTCGGCGCCAAAGCGGTCATCGCTGAAAGTTACGAACGGATTCACCGTTCCAACCTGATCGGCATGGGCGTGCTACCACTGCAATTCCCGGAAGGCACCGACCGCAAAACGCTCAACCTGGACGGCACGGAGGAAGTGGATATTCCGGATCTGGACAACAACCTGAAACCCGGCGACACCATCACCGTGGTGTTCCGCCGCGATGGCAAGGAGCAGAAAGTGGAAACCCTTTCCCGCCTGGATACCGCAGCGGAAGTGCAGTACTACAAGAACGGCGGCATCCTCCATTATGTGTTGAGACAGATGATGCAATAGAGGCGTTTCACCCAGCATGCAGCAACGCGGGAAACCCGTGTTGCTTGCTCCAAACCCAGAAGGCCGCGCCCAGACACCGGGCGCGGCCTTCTGGGTTTGGAGCAGTCATGTTAGATCGCATTTAACCGAAGGCACAGACACGCTGAAAATGATAACCCGAGACCCGCCGCACCCTCTTAAGGGGCGTCGCGTATGTTGTTGCGCTGCTAAGCCAGCTTACGCAGCGAAACGCCGACGCAGCGCCGCATGAACGAGCGAACCGCACATAGCGCCCGCCGTCCAATTTTTGTTATGCTATTTATTTACTAGGGGGAGGGGGGCTCTGTGCGTATCCTATTGCTGATTTTCACCTTCGCGCTGGGCAACTTGAGCCACTATGCCATCGCCCAGCCGCCAACCAACGACGCCAAGCTGCTGCACGCAGAGCAGCGCGATGCTCGCCTGCGTGAACAACAGGAACTGAAAGCCCGCACCAACGATCTGCAAGCCCAGCAGGAAACCACCCGCAAGCTACTGGACCAACAGGACCAATACCTGAAAGCCCTGCGTGCTCAAATCGAGGCAACGAAAGACGCAAAAGCGTCCACTGCTCCCACGCACAAAGACACACCATAATGATTGGAAAATGGTTGCACCGATTGCTCCGTCGTTGCTCACACTCTATTGCGCCTACCGCCACGGCGGCACGCCCGGCTGAGGTCAGCTCCCAAGACACAAGGGCCCCTAGTGACGGCCCACTGGCTCTATTGCAGCCGTTTCAGATTCGGCCCATGAACAGTGGCGACTTGGGCGAACTGCTGGGCGTGTTTCGCCAAGCCATTCAGGTCAGCGCCGCCGCCCAATACAACCAGCAACAACGGGATGCCTGGAGCCGCGCACAAAGCCATGAGAGCCTGATTTCCGCTCTCAGTGAGGGCGAAGCTGTAGTCGCCGAATGGGATAACGTTCTGGTGGGCTTTGCCCACCGGATCAACGACTACATCAACATGGTGTTTGTACACCCGAATGCCGGCCGCGAGGGCATCGCCACTCTACTCTACCAGCGCCTGGAAGACGGTGCCCGGATGGAGGGCATGACTGAACTCACCGCCCACGTCAGCCTCACCGCCCACGGCTTCTTCCATTTCATGGGCTTCACCAGCGAAGGGCAAGAAGAAGCCGAACGCAACGGCGTCAGCCTGGCCCGCTACCCCATGCGCAAGCCTTTAATCTGATCGCCCCAGACGTTATCAATCGAATAATCTGATTAAACCGCTCGAGCCATTCCCGTGGATTGCTCAGTAGGCTGCTGCTATCTTCATGTCGTTGTTGTAGATAACGCTCTTCAACCCCCTAATCACATTGCGCTCACTCTGTGGTTATACCCTGGGCTCAGCAGGCCCAGTGACTTCCCCCTTAGGCCGTCACCCGACGGCCATTTTTTTGTCGCTACATAACCGCCTATGCTTCACACCCAATCAGCCACTGGAAGGCAGGTAGCAGCTCAAGGGTCTCGTACCTTATTAGTGTTGGCGAAGTTGCCACCCAACGCGCTGTCGCCTTGATCATTCCTTGATATTACCACTGTGCCGAATCCATCATGTTGTCGTATAACAGGCAAAAGGAATGAACCATGGCAGGCACAAACATAGAAACACACTCCTCTCAGTTGACCACCACTTCTCTGGCCGTGCTTATTGATGCAGACAACACACCGCCCAAGATTGTCGACGGCCTGTTCGAAGAGATTGCCAAGTTCGGCACCGCCAGTGTCAAGCGCATCTACGGCGACTGGACCAAACCTAACCTTGGAGGCTGGAAAAGCGTACTACTGAAACATTCGATACAGCCTATCCAGCAATTCGCCTACACCCAGGGGAAAAATGCTACCGATTGCAGCATGATCATCGATGCCATGGATCTGCTCTATACCAAGCAACTATCTGGTTTCTGTCTAGTATCGAGTGACAGCGATTTTACTCGCCTAGCGGCGAGATTAAGGGAAGAAGGACTGACCGTGTACGGTTTCGGTGAGCGCAAAACACCCGGCCCGTTTGTGGCCGCTTGTGACAAGTTTATCTATACCGAAGTCCTGCGCTCAGACCATGCCCCGCAACATACGCCAGATAAATCCCAACCCTGCGAAGAACCCGTTAATAAAGAAGATCCACCACTACAGCTTATCGCCAACGTTATCGATGATATTTCTGATGAAGAGGATTGGGCGAATCTTGGCACCCTAGGCCAACATTTGAGCAAGCGTAAACCCGACTTTGACACCCGTCTGTTCGGCCACAAAAAACTCAGTGACATGATTCGCGCCTACCCCAAATGGTTCCAAATCCAGAAAGGACAAGGCAAAAGCATTCAGGTCAAAACCCTGCGTAAATAGCTTGCCTTTCAGCAAAGAGACAACGCAAAAGGCCGCACTCGGAGAATGAGCGCGGCCTCTTTGATCTCAGCCTCAGCGAAACATCTGATCGCGTTTCAACTTTTCACTTTCAAATTGCAGCTCGAATCAGCGCACCAGCCACAAGCTTAACTGCGGTACATAGGTAATCATCAGCAAAGCGATAATCAATATCAGCATGAAAGGAATGGTTGCCGCGAACAGTTCCGTAACTTTCTTCTTGAAGCGGTAACTGGCAATAAACAGATTCATACCCACCGGCGGGGTGATATAGCCAATCTGCATGTTCGCCACGAAGATAATCCCCAGATGCACAGGGTCAATACCGTAGCGCAACGCCACCGGCAGAATCAGCGGCACCATGATCACCAGCGCCGCAAAAATATCCAGTAACGCGCCCAATAACAGCAGCAAAATATTAAGCAGAATCAGGAAGGTGATTTTGCTTTCCACATGCGTTTGGATTAGAGCAAATAGCTCCTCTGGCACACCGGCATACACCAAGTAGTCAGAAAACGCCTGCGCCACCGCCAAAATCAACAATATACCGCCTACCATAATCATGGAATCACGCATGATCGCCGGCAACTTGCGCAAGGAAATTTCCCGATACAGAAATACCTCCGCCACCAATACATACAGCGCCGTCACCGCCGCCGCTTCACTAATGACCAGAAACCCGGAGAAGATTCCGCCCAGTACAACCAACGGTAGTGGCAACTCCCAGCGAGCCTCCCATAGGGCATCCACCAGTTCACGGAAATCAAACGCCTGCCGGGGAACATCGGTACCGCGGGTAGCCCACACACAGTAGCCGTAAAGCAGCACGATCATCAGCAGCGCGGGCAATAGGCCGGCCAGATACAGGTCGACAATCTCTACTGTGGGCATCTCTAATTGCTGAGACATTTGCTGGGCAATAATGCCGTAGATCAACAGGGGCACCGACGGCACCAATAGCAAGCCCAAACTCCCTGAAGAGGTCACCAGACCCAAGCTAAACTTTTCCGGGTAATTGCCTTTCACCAGCGCGGGCAGCAACAGCGCTCCTAATGCCACAATAGTGACGCCAGAGCCGCCGGTTAAAGCGGTAAAAAACGCACAAGCAATCAATGCTACAAAAGCCATGCCACCGGGCATCCAGCCGAAGGCGGCTTGGCTTAGCCGCAACATACGATCAGCGGTTTTCGATTCACTCAGCAGAAAACCCGCAAACGTAAACAACGGCAAGGCCATCAGCACCACAGAATTGCTGAGCTGATAGATATCGATGTGCAGCACCGCCAACTCAATCTCCAGGGTATAAAACCCCAGTGCTGCCGCGCCCAGAATAATGGCAAACAAAGGCGCGCCCATTAACGCCAACACCACCAGCAGGACAATCGCCGCTGTAATCATGGTGTCAGCTCCTGCATCTTCGGCCGTTTACCAATCAACCCCATGGCAAACAACACCACATAGCGCAGTGCCATGATCGAGAAACCCACCGGGATAATCGCTTGCAGCAACCAGCTGGGCACACTGGCAAACGCTGGCGTGGCATACTCATATTCTTCGATCACGAATTGCACGCTGTACCAAGCAACCAACAAACAGATAAAGGCGGTAAACAGGTCCACGAAGGTAGTCAGGAAGGGGTGGTATTTTTCTGGCAATAGCGACGAAGCCACATCAATGCGAATGTGCTCATCATTACGTGAGGCGATCATTGCTCCTAACAAACCAATCCACAGCACCGCATTCTGCAGTAAAGGCTCAATCCATACCAAGCTGGTACCAAAAAAGTTACGCAACACAATTTGCGCCACAGCCAGCAGAATCATAAACAAAAGAACGGCCACAATAAGGCCGTCCTCGATATGATGAAGGGCGCGATGCACCCTACGTAATAGTGCTGCCATCATTGCCCGTCGCGTTGTTTGGCAAGAATGCCATTAAGTCGATCCAGCATGGTTTGGCTGATTTCGCCCTCTGCCACCAGTTCACTGGTAGCGTGCTCGGCATAACGATGCCATTCCTTGCGCTGTTCTTCATTCGGCTTGATCACTTCCAGTCCCTGTTGTTGAACAGCGGCAAAAGCGCTCAGGTTTTCCTCACGACTTTTTGCATTCAGGGTGTCAAAAGTGCCATCCAGTACGGCGCGAACCACTTCCTGGTCTGCCGCGCTAATGCGCTTAAAGTATTTTTCGTGGATACCCAACATGCCAAAGGTATACAGCAGCGGCATGTCAGTCAGATAGTTTACCCGCGAGTACCACTGCAGAGTCAGCGCTGCTACAGGGGGCGCAGCAAAAGCATTCACCGCACCGGTCTGCAGGGAGGTCAGCACGGAGCCAATATTGAGCATAATCGGTGACAGCTCAAAAGCCTTGGCCGCTTTAGCGGAAGCTTCATCATTCGCTGGCAGCCACAGTTTTTGTTCGCGCAAATCGGCAATACTTTTTACCGGCTCCTCAGACATCACATAGGCAAAGCCGCCATCCAGCAAACCGAAGCTGACCCAACCACCGTCCTCCAGGCCCTTTTGAATTACCGGGTCCAGCTCACTGCGTACCGCGTCCACTTCATCGTAATTATTAAAAGCCAACGGCACATTGAGAATCTGGCTGTCTTTGTACGCCGAGGAAAAAGCCCCGCCCTGGGCCACCAGGCCGTGGAGCTGGCCAATACGGATTTTGCGTTCCACCGCGCGATCATCGCCCATCACCCCGCCGGGATAAATTTTCAGTTTCACTCGGCCATCGGTTTGCGCAGCAATATCCTTACCGGCTTTCTTAAGCCCAGAAACAATGGTGGTGCCATCCGGGTACAGAGTGGAAATTTTCAAGGTCGTGGCAGCAGTGGAAACCAGCGGTAACAACGCGACCAGAATCGTGGCAAGGCGCAGCATAAACACTCCTAGAAATAATCATCCGCGTCGGCAAGCAGGGCTTCAGCCTGCTGCTGCGCATAGGTATTTTGCAGGGTCAGGCCGTGGACATCAGGGTCCGCCGCCAGCACCTCGTTGAGTAAGCTGTCATGCAGCTCCCGGTCAAACAACAGGCGGGCATACTTTTCCGCGTAAAGCACCTTGGCCAACAGGTTTTTGCCGTCGGCCAACTGCACCGCCTGTTCAAAATGAGTTTTCGCCTGTTCTGGGTTGCCGCCGAGCGACGCCGGCAAGATGCTGTTTAGCACGCCCAGATACATGTGTGACTGGCCATACTGATACTGCTCATCCAGCGCAACAATTCGCTCCATGATGGCTTCTACCCGGCCCAGTTCGGCCACCGCGTTCCAATCATTGGTGTTTTGCTGGATATACCCCGCCCAGGCTCCACCCAAGGAAAATAACACGGGCACATCGCCCTTGTTCGCGTCTTCCAGCAGGGCCTCGAATTCAGGGACGGACAAGCTGCGCAAGTCGCAGTAATCCTTATCGTGAGCACAGGCGGCACGAAAGCCGTAATCCAGCGCCTTGATGCTGAGCTTGCGGGCACGATCTTGTTCTTTCACGAACAGGCCCGCATAAGCGCCATAGAGATCGGCACCACTGCTCAGCAGGGATTCGCTTTCTGGCCAGTTTTCAATCAGGCCATCGACCATTAACAAATAGGTGGGCAGGCCGTCTTCGACCAGCTGCAGGTCATTGTTATTGAGGACACCGTAGGGCAGGTTGTCGTCAACATGGGCCAGAGAACAGCCTTGCAGGGTAACCACCGCTGCGAAAAAGAGAGAAGGTACCCAATAGGGTACAGAGCGCCACTGCATAGGTCGCTGACATCCTTTCATTGTTGTACCGTCATCGTTTTGGCTGTCTTTATAGCAGTCCACCGGGGGTAACTCAAACTGTCCCTGGCTTCTGGCTGCGCCGCACCACGCCGAAAATGCCGCCCAGCAAACAACCGCTTACCAATCCTGCCAGATGCGCCGCATTCGCCACCACATCCGATAGCCCTACGAAACATATCACCATCCATGCCAGCATGAAGACCACAATCTGCCGGCGCAGGGCAAACCCGGCTCCTGGGTTGAGCCAGCCGAAGATCCATAGGTAGCCCAACAAACCGTACACCACACCGGACAAGCCACCGAACATTGGCCCGCTGTAATAGAACTGAGCCACATTGGAAACTGCTGAGGTCACCAGGGTGACCAACAATAGCTGGGCAGACGATTGATGGCGTTCAATCAGGCGTCCCAGATCCGCCCACCACAGCAAATTGAAAATGATATGGAGAAGGGAAAAGTGCAGCAGCATAGGAGTGATCAACCGCCATGGCTGGCTGGTTAACCCCTCCATGGTCGCGGGGAACAACAGGGCACGATACACCCCGTCGCCGATAAGATAAGGCGTCAAGAAGATGGCCACACTCAACACCAGCCCAGCCTTGGTTACCCAACCCATGCTGGCCAACCAGCCACCAGACAATAAGGGCTGCGGCTGGCCGGTCAGGGGCTCCAGAGCTTGTTGATCCTGCCCCCGTTTCAGGTCGGCAATCAGCTCTGCAGTCAGTTTTCGCGCATGGGGATATTGTTCAGCATCGGGCACAGCCAACACGAACTGACCTTCATCCTCATGACGATGCACCTGGAAGCCATTGCGTTTCAGGGTGTTTTCGATCAGGTCCGCCAGCTCTGACCGGGGGGTACGAATCAGTTCCATGCCAGTGCCTCCAGGGCTTGCTTGCGTTGTGCATCATTCAGCTCAGACAAGTTATCTACCTGCTGCCAGAAACAGCCCCATTGCTGCTGGCACTGCGAAAAAAGCCGGCTAAAAGCCGGCACATAATCATTATAATCACTGACCGTGTTCAATTGGGCATTGTTCAACGGACCATCGAAAAAAGGTTTGTAGCCTTTTAAGCCCCGCACACGTTGGCTTTCTTCGGCGAACCGGCCCCGGGCCTGTTGCTGAATGCGAGCCTTTTCGCTGGCCAATCGCGATGGCTTCGAGGTCGACTCATACAGCCTTGCTAGCGCCTTACGAGTATCAGCGATGATACCTAAAAAAGCGTCCTCTACCTGCTCTCTTCGGTCCCAGTAACCATCTGGCAGTGGCTCATCTGTTGCCGAAAAATACTGCTTTGCGCCCTCCCGCCCCACCATGGTTGCCAGAGACTCATTAAAGCGAGTATCACCCTTGATATACAGCTTGCGATGAGCCAGTTCGTGAATCAGCAACTCAGCCAGTGAAGGCTTTGACCGCTGGATCATGGGCGTAGTAAGGGGATCCGCAAACCAGCCCAGAGTGGAATAGGCGATCGCGCCCCCCACCCAAGTATCCATGCCGTCAGCCTGTAAATTCGCCGCTGCTTTTTCTGCCCGTTCCCGGTGGAAGTAACCGCGATAGCTGACACAACCCACCAGCGGATAACACCAGGTTTTTGGCGTCAGCGACCAAGGCGGTGCCGCCAGCACATTCCACACCACCGCATCCTGCTCCAACGCCACATATTGGTGGTAGACATCATCAGCCGGCAGCCCCAAGTGAATTCCCGCCCAGCTCACCACCTGCTGGCTAAATTGCAATTTACCAGCCAGCGATTGCGGTGTTTCAGGGTCCGCCAGCACCTGCTCCACCGGCTCGCGCTCACCCATCAACGACCAATGACCGCCAATGGCCTGGCTGTAATAGCCCAGTTGGCACCCGGCCAATGCCCACGGCAGCCAAAAACACAACAGGGAAAAACGAAACAGCGTCGGCATCAGGCCCGGGACATGAATTTGCGTTCGGCGGTATTCACCCGCACCTTTTCACCTTCTACGATATATTCCGGCACTTGCACCACCAAACCGGTATTCAAGGTGGCAGGTTTGGTACGGGCCGAGGCGGAAGCAGCCTTCATGGCCGGCGTGGTTTCGGTCACGTCCAGCACCACCGATGCCGGCAACTCCAGGCCGATAACCGACTCTTCTACTTTCAGGGCCAGCACGCCTTCCGTCTCCTCCGTGATGAACGCCAGCTCATCACGAATATCGTCCTGCTTGAGCAAATACTGGGAAAAGTCCTCGTTATCCATAAAGATGTAGTCATCCCCATCCACATAGGAAAACTGCACCGCACGGCGCTGCAACGCCACTGTAGGCACGTCGTCATCGCCCTTGAAACGCTCTTCAAATTTGGGGCCACCACCAACCGCGCTGGCCTTCACCCGGTACAAAGTCGCCGCCCCCCGGGCAGAGGGGGACTGCACCTCAATCTGGCGAATGGCATACAAGGTGCTGTTGACTTCAATAACGTCGGATTTTTTCAGCTCACTGGCGCGGGTCATGGAAAAGGCTTCCTGAAATGTCTATGTGCCAATGCTACAACAAAGAGCCACGGCAAGCTGCAACGCGGGGTGGATGATTGCCATGCGATGGCCGACTCTGCCCGCGAGCTTCAGTGGAACGTTCAAAGTGAAAAGTCGAAAAGGAGAACCATGCAACGGCCCCTGCTTTCCCTACCCAATTCTGTCGCTTGCGATTGGCACAAATTACCACCCTGCAGAGGCAACACTCTGCTAGCCTGTTCTCCCTTCTTCCTTACCGGCGCAAAACAACAATGAGCGAACTACGGGATACCTCATCCATCAGCTTTACCGCCTTGTACACTGGGCATGTATGGGCCAAAGATGGATTGGCAGCCCCCTTCTTCCGCACGCGTGGCGGCGCCTTACTGTATGGCGCGCTGGCCCCGTTTGAATATATGGGGCGGCGCATTGCCGGTGGCAATATTCGTACCTTTCTTCTGCAACGCCACCTGGTTATCGACCACCGCTTGCACCAGCTAATTAACAGTGGCGTAACCCAGGTAGTGGAAATCGCCTGCGGCCTGTCGCCCCGCGGCCACCGCTTCTGCCAGCAATATCCGCAGCTCACCTACATCGAAACCGACTTGCCGGACATGGCCCGCCGCAAACAACACCTCCTCACAGAACATCAAGTGCTAAGCGAACGCCACCGGGTGATGCCCATCAATATTTTTGCTGACGTCGGCGAACTAAGCCTGGGCCATGTTCTTGGCCAACTGGACACCAGCAAACCGGTAGTGGTCATCACCGAAGGGCTGGTGAATTATTTTCCACTGGCGCTGATCTCCGAGTTCTGGCGCAAACTGGCCACCGCCCTGGGAGCATTCCCCCAAGGTACCTACCTGACCGACAACTACCCGCTATACCAGGGCATGCCGTTCTATCACACCCTCAAGGGACTGGGCCGTCTGCTTGGGGCTGTTTCCCGTAGCCAAGTGGGTTTTCATTTTCATTCCGACCAGCAGGCCACCAACCACTTCGAGCAAATGGGCTTCCAGTCCCTCACCATTCATAACCCAGCTGATTTTTATGGCCAGCTACCCATCCCCCAAACTCGAGGCAACCCCATGGTGCGGATATTGGAAGGGAAGACAGCGCTGGGCAATCGTTGATCGTTCATGCTTTGAGGGTTTCTGGCCAATGAAAAACACCACCTTTTCGTCCTGATCGCGGTTAAAGATCTGGGGGAATTTCAGCTTGTCGGTGCCCAGCTTTCCCCCACAACGGACAAGAATGTTTCCGTAGATTCGATTGAAGTAATACCGATAAGAAATGCAATCTGGAAGGCTTCACCGAGCATCCGCAAGGGTGCTTACGCGGGTTGGCAGACGGGAGAATAATGCCCGGTCATTAATTTCCACTTCACTGCCCGCCCCAGAAGTACTTCATTCATGATCGCTGGGCAGGAGTATTGGTGTATTACCACCGGCCCCCCTCTCAATGGCACAATCACACTCATGACATTGGGCGATTATCGGTATCTCCGTAGCAAAGGTTTTCGCTCCCTCACCCTTTGTGTGCAAGCGTACAGCAGCGGTTATCGTTATAATGCGGCTTTTCGCGGGCGAAAAAAGCAGTCCACGCTACCAGCCAGCGCGGTAGCGGGCCTCCGGTGCCTCGGCACCCGGCTCCTCTACCTTATGGGCGGGTTTATATCCCACAGTAACGTAGCAGCCCGGCACAGCCCGCAAGCCATCAACCGATTTAACGCAGAGATTTATGGATATCCAGCAATACATGCAACGCCTGGGTGAACAGGCCCGCCAAGCCTCCCGTGCCATGGCCCGTGCCAGTTCCAGCGACAAGGACAAGGCCCTAGCGGCCATTGCCGGCGCCTTGCGCAGCCACCGTAACGCGATCCTGCAGGCCAATCAGCAGGATCTGGACGCCGGACGTAACAATGGTCTGGACGCTGCCCTGCTAGACCGGCTGGAACTGACTCCCGACCGCTTTGACGGCATGGTGGAAGGCTTGGAACAAATTATCGGGCTGGCAGACCCAATCGGTGTAATTACCGACCTGGCTTACCGCCCATCAGGCATTCAAGTGGGCAAAATGCGTGTGCCCTTGGGGGTTATCGGCATCATTTACGAGTCCCGCCCGAACGTTACCGTTGATGCCGCCGCTTTATGCCTGAAATCCGGCAACGCGGCGATTTTGCGTGGCGGCTCCGAAGCCATCAACGCTAACCAAGCCATTGCCGAATGCATACGCGAGGGCCTTCGTGAGGCTGGGCTGCCTGACACCGCCGTACAGGTGGTGGAAACCACCGACCGCGCCGCCGTAGGCGAGCTGATTAGCCACCCGGAATTCGTGGACGTGATTGTCCCCCGGGGCGGCAAGGGGCTGATCGAGCGCATCAGTAATGACGCTCGCGTGCCAGTGATTAAGCATCTGGATGGCAACTGCCACACCTACATTGATGGTCAGGCCGATATCGCCAAAGCGATCAGCGTGGCCTACAACGCCAAGACCCAGCGTTACGGCACCTGCAATACCACCGAAACGTTACTGGTAGCCAATGCGATTGCGCCACAGGTGCTGCCAGAGCTAGCGGGCAAGTACCAACAGGCCGGCGTGGAGCTACGCGGTTGTGATAAGGCCCGTCGGCTCCTGACAGAAGCAGGCATCACCGGCATGGTGGAAGCCTCCAACAGCGACTGGGAAGAGGAATTCCTGGCGCCGGTGCTCGCGGTAAAAATCGTTGACGGTATTGATGACGCCATCGAACATATCAACCGCTATAGTTCGGGCCATACCGAAGCCATCATTACCGAAAACTACACCTTGGCTCGCAGGTTTCTCACCGAAGTGGACTCCAGTTCAGTGATGGTGAATGCCTCCACCCGTTTTGCTGACGGGTTCGAATACGGGCTGGGTGCCGAGATCGGCATTTCCACCGATAAAATCCATGCCCGCGGCCCAGTGGGTCTAGAAGGGCTGACCAGCCAGAAATGGGTGGTGTTGGGTGATGGGCATATACGGCTGTAAACGCCAGATGCAGGATGCCGGATACCTAACGCCAAACACGGAGGCGTGCTTTGCATAACGTCCAACATGCGGCGTCCGGCGGCCGGCCTTTGGTTCTCTTTGGCGGCACCTTTGATCCGGTTCACCGGGCGCACATCAGTGCGGCCCGAGCTGTATCTAAGGTGCTCAATGACGCCCCTGTGCACCTGCTCCCTAATGCGGTTCCCCCTCACCGGCCGCAACCGTTGGCCGATGGTGAGCAGCGCTTGCGTATGCTGGAGCTGGCCTGTGCTGACCACCCACAGTTGCACCCGGATGGTTGGGAATTGGCACAGCCCGGCCCCAGCTACAGCCTGGTCACACTGCAGCATTTTCGCAAACAACACCCGGACCGGCCGCTCGTGTTTATGATCGGCGCCGACAGCTTTGCCAACCTGCATCAGTGGCACCAATGGCGTGATTACACCAACCTGTGTCACTTAGCAGTGGTACCTCGCCCAAACAGCCCGCTGGCAGATAATGCCGTCTTAGAGGCGTTTCCAGAAACCGATGCCCACGGCCTGGCACAGCAACCCTACGGCTTACGACTAATGCTCAAACGCCCATTTCTGGATGTCTCTGCCACCGCCATTCGTCAGGCGCTCGCAAAAAAAGGGCACTGTCCGGCGTTAGATGACGCCGTGATTACGCATATTCACCGCCACGACCTGTATAATGTGGCCGAACATACCCCTTTTAACCAATCATGAGGCCCCATGAGCGCTGACACTCCGCTACTGCAACTGGTCATCGACGCCCTGGAAGAAGTCAAAGCCCAAAACATCACCCCGCTGGATGTACGTGAAATCACCAGTGTCGCGGATACCATGGTTATCGCCAGTGGTACCTCCAACCGCCACGTGAAAGCGCTGGCCGACAACGTGTCTGATGCGGCCAAAACCGCCGGCTACCCGCCGATTGGCACCGAAGGAGAAAATACTGGCGAGTGGATTTTGGTCGATTTGGGTGACGTCATTGTTCACCTGATGCTGCCCGCCACCCGTGAATTCTACGATTTGGAACGGCTGTGGAAGAACCCCCAGCACCACCCAGACCGCGAACAGCAGCAAGACCACTAGCCCATGCACCTTGTTCTGCTGGCCATCGGCACCCGCATGCCAGCGTGGGTCACCGAAGGTTTTAACGAATACCAGAAGCGTATGCCTCCGGATATGCGCTTAACACTGGAAGAGATTCCCATGCCTAAACGCGGCAAGGGAGACGCCGGCAGTCAAATTCGGGCAGAAGCTGACGCCCTACGCAAGCGCCTGGAAACAATTGTGAAAAAAAGCCCGGGCGCCAAAACCGTGGCGCTGGAAGTCAACGGCCGGGCGCTGGACACTCACGCCCTTAGCCGTAAACTGGGCGAGCTAAAAGACGTGGGCCAGGATTTAGTGCTGCTGGTGGGCGGGCCCGATGGCCTGTGCCCCCAGTTATCAGCCAGCGCCCATGAGCGCTGGAGTCTGTCCAACCTGACATTGCCCCACCCACTGGTGCGGGTATTGTTGGCTGAGCAGCTCTACCGGGGCTGGACACTACTGACCGGGCACCCCTATCACCGTTAATAGCTCCAAGCCCCAAACTACAGCACCAGCAATGCTAATGGACAAAGCGTTAACCACGTTGTCACTTGTGGCTTTGAGTGTCCCCCCGACACAGCGTTATTTTGCTACTATCACGCGTCCCTCTATTCGCCCTAAGAAGTAACCCTGGACTCTGACGCCAACATGCGCCGACCATTAACGCTGAAAGATCATCACCACGAGCAACGTATTTTCAGCGTTCGCCTTGTCGTGGGTGTTTTTCTGGTGCTGCTGCTCACCGGGGTATTGCTTGGCCGTATGGTCTGGTTACAGGTCATCGAACACAATCGTTACACCACCCTCAGTGACAACAACCGGGTCCAGACCCAGGCCGTGGCCCCACCGCGCGGACTGATTACCGATCGTCATGGCGAAATTCTTGCCGATAACCGCCCTGACTTTTCGTTGGAAATCATCATTGAGCAGGCAGGCGAGCTGGACCAGTTACTCATCGAGCTGGGCGAGCTGATTGAGTTGGATGAGGGAGACCGAGAACGTTTCGAGAAACGCCGCCGCACCGCGCGCCGCCCCTGGGAACCTGTGCCATTGCGAGGCCGGCTCACGGAAGAAGAAATTGCCCGGCTGGTGGTGAACCAGCACCGGCTGGCGGGCATCAGGATCTCCGCCGATCCGATTCGCCACTACCCCCATGGCATTCTATTTTCCCATGTTTTGGGCTACGTAAACCGGATTAACGTCCAAGACCTGGACGCCATGACCCTGGACCAGCAACGCGACTACGCCGGCACCCATTTTTACGGGCGCAGCGGCATCGAGCGGTTTTATGAAGACACCCTGCACGGTGAGGTGGGCTACCGCCAAGTGGAAACCAATGCTCGCGGACGAATCCTGCGGGTATTGGAAGAACAAGCACCGGTACCGGGCCAACCCTTACGCCTGCGCCTTTCCATGCGCGTGCAACAAGCCGCTTATGACGCGCTGGGCGAACGCCGGGGCGCGGTGGTCGCCATTGACCCACGCGATGGCAGTGTATTGGCATTCGTGAGCCGCCCGGGCTTTGACCCCAACCTGTTCGTCACCGGCATTTCTTACAAGGATTACTCCGCCTACCGCAACGACCACAACACCCCCCTGTTCAACCGGGCACTGCAAGGGCGCTACCCACCAGGCTCCACCATCAAGCCCATGTATGGTCTCGCCGGCCTTGATGCCGGGGTGACCAACTGGGAACGAACGATTTTCGACCCTGGCTACTATCAACTGGAAAACGACCCCCACCGCTACCGGGATTGGAAACGCTGGGGCCATGGCCGCGTCAATCTGCGCGACGCTGTGGTGCAGTCCTGCGACACGTATTTTTACGACATGGGCTTTAAGCTGGGTATTGAACGTCTACACCGTTACATGACCCAGTTTTCCCTGGGCCAGCCTACCGGTATCGACCTGCACAATGAATCCAGCGGCATCATGCCCTCCAAGCAGTGGAAAAAGGCAGCGCGCGGCCGCCCCTGGTTCCACGGCGACACTATCAACGCCAGCATCGGCCAAGGCTTTGTGCTTGCTACGCCGTTGCAACTGGCCAATGCCACGGCGATCATAGCCAGCCAGGGCAAACAGGTGATCCCCACGCTCGCCGGTGACCACAAACCAGTAGAGCGAACCGACATTGTGCTTAATGATCAGAGCAACTGGGCAAAGATGACCGACGCCATGGTCGGTGTAACCCAGCTCGGCGGCACGGCGCGGGCCATGGCCATGAAAGCCAAATATGACATCGCTGCCAAATCCGGTACTGCCCAGGTTTTCTCGGTAGGCCAGGACGAAACTTATAATGAAGACGAATTGACGGAACGACTACTGGACCACGCCCTGCTGGTATCCTTTGCCCCCGCCGACAAACCAGCGATTGCGGTGGCGGTACTGGTGGAAAATGGCCGCCACGGTGGTTCAACCGCCGGGCCGGTGGCCCGCGAAGTCATGGACGCTTGGCTACTGAATGAACAGAGCGAATTGGAAGTCCCACCGGTATTTGCCGATACTCCCGCCAAGCCACCATCTAACGCCAACGCCGATAACAAGGGCCGTCCATGAGCCAGCGCGAATTTATCCGCCAAATGCCAGGCCAAACCGGCACCAGCCTGTCTCCCGGGCTGGCGGTACGCTTGCACCTGGACCCTCCACTATTGGTGGGCCTACTGTTGCTCATGTTCTCTGGCCTCGCCGTTCTTTATAGCGCCGGCGGCGAAAGCATGGATCTGGTCGTGCGCCAATGTGTCCGCTTTGGTGCCGGCCTTGCCGCGTTGTTCCTGCTGGCCCAGATCCCACCGCGAAGTTACCGTTTCTGGGCGCCAGTGATTTACTCCATCGGCCTGGTGCTGTTAATAATGGTGTTATTTATCGGCACCGAAGCCAAAGGGGCTCAGCGCTGGTTATCCATTCCCGGTGCGGGCCGCTTTCAGCCGGCGGAGGTAATGAAACTGGCAGTGCCTGCCATGGTCGCTTGGTATTTTAGTGAGCGCACGCTGCCACCCCGGCTCCCCGACGTGATTGCTGCCCTGTTATTGCTGAGCGTCCCAGCCATGTTGATCGGCCTGCAACCGGACCTGGGCACGGCTATTTTGATCGCCGCAAGCGGGCTGGTGGTAATGTTTATGGCAGGGCTGTCCTGGCGACTGATCACCGTGGCCGTGATGATTGTGATCACCGCCGCACCGTTGATGTACTTCTTCGTGATGCACGATTACCAACGCAACCGGGTAGACACCTTCCTCAACCCGGAGGCGGACCCCCGCGGCACTGGCTGGAATATCATCCAGTCGAAAACCGCCATCGGTTCCGGGGGAGTGAACGGCAAGGGCTGGCTCGACGGCACCCAGTCACGGTTGGACTTCCTGCCGGAATCCTCCACGGACTTTATTCTCGCGGTACTCAGTGAAGAATTCGGCTTGGTTGGCGTCAGCATTTTACTGATGATGTACTTGGTCATCGTAGGTCGCGGTTTCTTTATCAGCTGGCACGCCCAAGACACCTTTGCCCGGCTACTGGCTGCCAGTTTGGTGATGACATTTTTTATTTATGTTTTCGTGAACATTGGCATGGTTTCAGGACTCTTACCTGTCGTAGGCGTCCCTTTGCCTCTGATCAGCTATGGCGGCACCTCCGTTGTCACGCTATTGGCCAGTTTCGGGATTTTGATGTCAGTTCACACTCACCGCCGCCTGATGAGTTACTAAATGCGTGGCAGGCCGCCTTTACAGCGGCCTGCTTCCAACAACGCAGTCCACAGAAATAATGAAAACAGGAGACACCCCTTTGCGTCGCTTCTATTCCGGCATCCTAGGCACTTTCCGCTCCAGCACGGCCTATTCAGCCCTTGCGGGCGCAGCACTGACCTTCACCTCCCTGCCGGCTCTGGCCGAATACACCTGCCCGGAAAACAACGATTATCTGCAGCGCGAACAGGTTAAATCCCTGATTGCCGAACTGGTTTCTCAGGGCCAGGATGAAGCGCGTTTGCGAGACGTCCTGGGAGGCGCGCAATGCCAACCGAAGATTCTCAAGTCCATCGCTCGCCCTGCGGAAAAAACCCATACCTGGGCCACTTATCAGAAAATCTTCCTGCAGGAGAGCCGGGTCCAAAAAGCGGTTGAGTTCGCCAACACCCACGCGGGCACCTTAAGCCGAGCCGAACAAACCTACGGGGTGCCGCGTGAAATTATTCTCGCTATCATCGGCGTGGAAACCCGCTACGGTGATCATATGGGTAGCTACCGCGTGGTCGATGCACTAGCCACCCTGGGTTATGACTATCCCCCCCGCGGAAGCTTTTTCCGCAAACAGCTCAAAGCGCTGTTTGAACTGGAACACCATGCCCATATCGATGCCGAAACCATCACCGGCTCCTACGCGGGTGCCATGGGCTATGGGCAGTTTATTCCCACCAGTTACCAGGCCTATGCGGTGGATTTTGACAACGACGGCGTTACCGATCTGGTCAACAATCCGGTGGATGCCATTGGCTCTGTGGCCAACTATTTCAGCGAACACAACTGGCAACCCGGCTTGCCCGTGGCTGCTAGAGCACATTTGGATGGCACCGGTTACGTATCGCTCGCCAAAAAAGGTTACAAGCCATCGTTTACTTTGACACAAGCCAACAATGCCGGCGTCACCGCACTTAGCTGCAACGACGATCGGCTGGTCAGTGAATACTGCTTTGACCTGCCCGCCAGCACCCGTGTCGCTCTGCTCGACCTGACCGGCGCCGAGGGCGCGGAATTCTGGCTGGCTACCGACAATTTCTACGTGATCACCCGCTACAATCACAGTCGCCTGTACGCCATGGCCGTGCTACAACTCTCACGACAGCTGGCTGCGGCACTGGAGGATAATCGATGAACCGTCTGGCTTGTGCCGTGATGGCCTCTGCCTTTCTCGGCGCCTGTGCCACAACGCCAGGACCCAGTGGTGGCAATGGTGGCCCTGCTGCCGGCAACGGTGGAGCACCCGGCTCCGACCGTTACAGCCTGCATCAGGACACTGGCCCTGAAGATCGCAGGGATATCTCACAGCTGCCGGAACCGGTCCCCAAAAATGAACCGCGCAGCCGCTATGGCAATCCGCAATCCTACAGCGTGTGGGGCAAGACCTATCAGGTGTTACCCCAACCTGATGGTTACGTGGCAGAAGGGAGCGCCTCTTGGTATGGCCAGAAGTTTCACGGCCATCGCACCTCCAGCGGCGAACCTTTCGATATGTATCAGTTCACTGCCGCCCACCGTAGCCTGCCACTGCCCACTTATGCCCGGGTTACCAATCTGGATAATGGCAAGAGCCTGGTAGTACGGGTAAACGATCGAGGCCCGTTCCACGAAGATCGCATCATTGATCTCTCTTGGGCAGCCGCAGTGCGGTTGGGCATTGAGCAGTCCGGCACCGGGCATGTGCGGGTCGAAGCCATCAGCGGTCAACAGCAACCTCAGGGGGCCAGCAGCACAGCCTCCACTACCGTACGCGCCGCCCTGGATAGCCCGCCGCCTTCACAAGCGCAGAACACCGCCGGGGCTCGAACGGACACGGCGAAAGAAACCGACAAAAACGCAAGCCTGTTTCTGCAGGCAGGCGCCTTCTCGGACCGTACCAGCGCTCAACGACTACAACAAAAACTGGTCAACCAACTGGGCGTCGATACCCGGATCCAGCACTCGGACGGGCATCTCTTCCGGGTCTGGATTGGCCCTTATCAAAACGACCTGCAGCGCCAGCAGGCACGGCAAACGGTTGTCGATGCGGGTTTCGACCGCCCCATGCCCGTCAGCCCCTGAAAACGCCCGGATCAGCCGTTTCTCCGGTTAACAGGCCCTCGCCAGTCCTCTAGAATGCAACCAGCTATAAGGCTGTTGAAAGCCCCTTGCATACTCTGGCTTTTCAACACTTGTTAGTGATGGCATAACGCAACTTGATGGTCTTTATGGAAATTTTTTGCCTTTTCCGTGTCACACCCTCCTCCGGGCTCTTCCGCTGGTGGCGCTACACGACACGACCGGCGCATTACTGATTCCCTGAACCCTTCGAGAATTGAATCATCCGAGAACAACTAACAGGCAGGATACCCATGCGTCCCCAGTGTTTCCGCTTTACCTTTTTTGCTTTCTTTGCCTTGATCGGCACCGCTCTTTCCCTACAAGTCCAAGCGCAAATGGTCCCCCGGGCGCCACAAATCGAAGCCAAAGGCTACCTGCTAATGGATGCGGCCAGCGGGCAGATTATCGTCGAGCATAATGCTGAGCAGCGCCTGCCCCCGGCCAGCCTGACCAAGATGATGACGGCCTACATAGCCGAAGAAGAACTGCAGAAAGGCAATATCTCGGAAACGGATATGGCACCAATCAGCGTCCAGGCCTGGAAAATGGGCGGCTCACGCATGTTCGTACGCGAAGGGACCCGTGTTCCGGTGGGAGACTTGCTGCGAGGTATCATTATCCAGTCCGGTAACGACGCCAGCGTGGCCATGGCCGAGTATATTGCCGGTTCCGAAGATGCCTTTGCCGACCTGATGAATCAGCACGCCAACCGTCTTGGCATGAATAGCAGCCGCTTTATGAATGCCACCGGCTGGCCGGCAGAGAACCATTTTACTACCGCCAAAGACATGGCCATTCTGGCCCGGGCAATCGTGCGTGATTTTCCCGATCACTACGACCTGTATGCCAAAAAGGAATTCACCTACAACGGCATCACCCAACAAAACCGCAACTTGCTGCTGTGGCGTGACCCAACGGTAGATGGCCTCAAGACTGGCCATACCGAGGAAGCAGGTTACTGCCTAGTATCCTCGGCCAAGAAAGATGATATGCGGCTGATTGCCGTGGTTATGGGTACCGCCTCCGAAGGCGCCCGTGCCCGTGAATCCCAGAAGTTGTTAACCTACGGCTTCCGATTCTACGAAACGTACAAGGCCTACAGCGCCGGAGACGTACTGGATACCGTCGATGTATGGATGGGTGAGCAGGATAAACTGCGTCTGGGTCTGGCTGAAGACTTGGTACTTACCATCCCCCGCGAGAGCCATGAAAACCTGAAAGCGGAAATCAGTGTCACCCCGCAGCTTAAGGCACCGATCCTGGAAGGCCAGCAATACGGCACCCTGACCGTACGGCTGAACAATGACGTGCTGATCAAAAAACCGATAGTGGCACTGGAGCTAGTGGAGGAAGCAGGCCTCTTTACCAAGCTCTGGCACCATCTGTTATTGTTCTTCAAAGGCTTGTTCTAGAAACGCAAGCACGTAACACGGTTCACGCGGGCCCCATACCATGACCCAGGTTTACCTCAATGGCGCCTTCATGGCGCCAGCGGACGCACAAATATCGCCGATGGATCGGGGGTTTCTATTTGCCGACGGCATTTACGAAGTAATCCCGGCTTATAATGGCGTATTGTTTCGCTTCGAAGAACATCTGGCCCGCCTGGAACGCTCCCTTACCGAAGTCGAAATCAGCAACCCACACAGCCGCGCGCAGTGGCGTGCACTATGCGATGAGTTACTGCACGCCAATGGTGCTG
The DNA here is from genome assembly GCF_040119285.1 of Alcanivorax sp. GTDB lineage: Bacteria > Pseudomonadota > Gammaproteobacteria > Pseudomonadales > Alcanivoracaceae > Alcanivorax. Next base: position 12,966 of record NZ_JBEDTY010000016.1, on the reverse strand, counting down.
GCAACCTGTCGGTTTACCTGCAAATAACCCGTGGGGCCGCCGAAAAACGCGACCACGCATTCCCTTCACCTGCGGTCACGCCCACGGTATTCATGATGACCAGCCCGATCGCGATCCCCGACGCCGACAGCCCAGAAACCGCCGTTGGCGCTCGCGCAATCACCCTGGATGATATCCGCTGGGCCCGTTGCGATATTAAGTCCGTCTCCTTGCTGCCCAACAGCCTGCTTCGCCAGCAAGCCGTGGCCGCCGGGGCCACCGAAGCCATTTTGCTACGCGACGGCTTTGTTACCGAAGGCTCGGCCAGCAATGTCTTCATCGTCAAGGCCGGCACCATTGCGACTCCCCCCAAAAGCCATGCCATTCTTGGCGGCATTACCCGGGATCTGGTGGTAGAGCTGTGCCACCAGCACGGTCTCGCACTAGAAGAGCGTGAAATCACTGAAATGCAGTTACGCCAGGCAGATGAAATCTGGATCACCAGTTCGACCAAGGAAGTGGTGCCCGTCACTCAGCTCAACAACGCTATAATAGGGAGTGGAACGCCGGGGCCATTATGGAAAGCCCTTGCGCATCACTACGTCCAGCATAAACGTCGACTTTGCGGGCTTGATGCCCCAAACGCGCACGACTGACAGGAGCCGCCCATGGCCATTCAGGAACATTTGTGGGAATTCCCCCATGACATGCAGCTAAAAGTCATGGGGGCCATCGACTCCCCCCTTGAAGCCGCGCTTATCGAGATTCTCAACACCCATCTTGAGGATTTTGACGCAGACAAACACCTGAACAGCAAACCCAGCAGCAAAGGCACCTTCATTTCTTTCACTGCGAAGGTCACCATGCGCAACCGGGAACAGGTAGAGGCCATCTACCAGGCACTCAGTGATTCTCCCCATGTGAAAGTGACTCTTTAGTACACGAGTACACGGCAGCGGCTTTAAGCGCCAGTGTCTCTCACCTGGACAGTGCACTGGCCCACGTTTCTCGCCATTACCTGTTCTGGCAGCCCAACACCGTGCCCCAGTGCATTTCGACGCCTTCCAGACGATTAATGTCACCGATGATAGCCGCATTGAATTCGGCATCAGAGTTCAGCAATTAAATCTCGATCTTGTTAACCCGCGCGCTCGTGATCGTATGATTTAAACAAAGGGAGCCCTGCTTCATTTCAGGGAACCTCAACAGCGGCCCTGTAGAAAATACTTACATCAACGGATGTTGATTCTTGCCTATCCAATGCGCATCGCGTGTAGCGGCTAGCCTGTAGTGCATAGCTGGCCGTATACTTCCCCCATGGACGCACTGATTCGCTATTTCCCACAAGTCGATTACTCCTCATGCTGGCACGCCATGCGCGATCTCACCGACCACCGTCACGCGCAGCAGGACGACGAGTTCTGGGTACTCGAACACCCCCCCATCTTCACGCTAGGCCAGGCCGGCAAGCCCGAACATGTGCTCAATGCCGGTGAGATTCCAGTAGTAAACAGCGACCGTGGCGGGCAAGTGACTTATCACGGCCCCGGCCAGACAGTGGTCTACCTGATGCTGGACATCAAACGGCTAGGACTGGGCAGCCGCGGGCTGGTCTCCGCCATTGAACAAGGCATCATCGACTTTCTTGCAAGTCTGGGCATTACCGCCGTTAATCGAGATGACGCACCCGGGGTCTATGTACAAGGCGCAAAGATCGCGTCCCTGGGTCTGCGTATCCGCCGTGGCGCCACCTACCACGGGCTAGCCATCAACCGGGATATGGACCTTTCTCCCTGGCATCGCATTAACCCCTGCGGGCACGTGGATCAACCCATGACCACACTGAAAGCTCAAGGGGTGGATCTTGACCGCCACAGCATGGAACAACAGCTGGTATCCGTTTTAGCCAAACGTCTTGGGCTAACGCCCCGGACAACGGCCCTTCCGGACTGGTACAATGCCCCCCATGAGAATGTCACCACTGGCGGCGATCCTGACAGTGCTCTGACCCCACAGCCAGAGCGGCTGTAACCACAGACACAGATGCCTGCCCCACCCTTCCGGCAGCACTCGACGGCAATGGAAACCCCATGAGCGAACAGGCCCAAGCCAAACGCAAAGTGCAAATCGGTGACAAACTACGCGGCGCCGACAAGGTACGCACCATCCCCATGGTTAATGAAGAATCCGGCTACCAGCGCAAGCCGGACTGGATTCGTGTACGCGTTCCCGCCAATGGCGAAATTCAACGCATTAAGTCCCTGCTACGCAAACAGAAACTGCACACCGTCTGCGAAGAGGCGGCCTGCCCCAACTTGCCGGAATGTTTCGGCGGCGGCACGGCCACCTTCATGATCATGGGCGACATCTGTACCCGTCGCTGTGCTTTCTGCGATGTGGGCTTCGGCCGGCCCAATGCACTGGATGCGCAAGAACCGTTACACTTGGCAGAGTCGGTGGAAAATCTGGCCCTGAATTACGTAGTAATCACCTCCGTGGACCGGGACGATCTGGCCGACGGTGGCGCCGAACACTTTGCTGAATGCATCCGTCAGGTGCGGGCCCGCACCCCGGATACGCGCATCGAAATTCTCACACCAGACTTTCGGCCTTGCCTGGACACCGCTGTGGAGATTCTCGGTGAGACCGCGCCAGACGTGTTTAACCACAATATTGAAACCGTTCCGGACCTATATAAGCACATCCGCCCCGGCGCCCGTTACCAGCACTCCCTGGATCTGCTTAAACGCTACAAGGCTCTGCGCCCGGATGTGAGCACCAAGAGTGGTATCATGGTGGGATTGGGCGAGACGTTCGAACAGGTCATCAATACCCTCAAAGACCTCAGAGCCCATGACGTGGACATGATCACCATCGGCCAGTATCTGCAGCCCAGCAAGCACCACGCGCCAGTGGAGCGTTTCGTACACCCGGATGAGTTCCGTGAGTATGCTCGCGTAGCTAACGAGCTGGGCTTCACCTCGGTTGCCTCCGGCCCCATGGTCCGCAGCTCCTACCATGCTGATTTGCAGCATCAAGGCGTGGATGTGGGCCTCTATAAACCCTGATCCAAAGGCCGTGCTTACTGGCACGGTCGCTTAAATTTACATTTCCACACGGGTGGCCCACTGACCCGGCTCCGCCTTTGCATTACGCTAGCGCTCTATTCAGGCCGCTTCGCCCTAGCGGTTGTTGCCGTTACGATTTTGAAGGTCCCTTTGTGATGCCGAAAAGTGCAATCCGCAGACAGCCCAAGATGTTTTTCATTTCGCCTTTTTGCGGCATTTTTTTCGTGCTCGGCACCTTGCTCGCCAGCTCCACCCAAGCAGACATTCCAGCGCCGATTATGGCCCCCGTATTGGAAGTCGCAGAAAACCTGGAGCTTTCGCAAACCGATTTGGCAGTAGCGTCCATCCCCCTGGATGGCCCCGGAAAAGCCCGTTTCATGAATGCGGATTTGCCCCTAAACCCTGGCTCCATCATGAAGGTCATTACCACCTACGCAGCGCTAGAATTACTGGGCCCCACGTTTCAATGGCACACTCGCCTGTACACCGACGGCACGATTGAGGGGGAAACCCTCAATGGCAACCTGTATTTTGTTGGCAGCGGCGATCCTAAACTCACCGAAGAGCGGTTATGGCTGCTGCTGCGGGAATTGCGCGCCATGGGCATCACCCATATCACCGGCGACCTGATTCTGGATGGCAGCGTCTTTAACGTGCCCAATGGCATCACCGCCTTTAATGATGACGGTGATAACCCCAACGCACCCTTCTTGGTAGAACCCAACGGCTTGCTCACCAACTTGAATGTGTTGCGCATCCGGGCCCGAGCAGACAACCGGGGCATTCATACCTGGACCGAACCGAACCTCAGTGGCATCCAAATTAACAACCAACTGGTACTGCGCGAGTACGGACATTGCCCTCGCCGCTATCAATTTGATTATGAACCTACCACCCGTGATGACGGCTCAATAACCATCACGGTCACCGGCGTGCTGCCCATAGGGTGTAGCACCAGCAGTTACCTGTCTCTGTTAAGCCAGCCCGCCTATACCGGTGCCCTGCTCTCTAGCCTGTGGCAACAACTTGGCGGCACCCTTTCAGGAACCATCCGCGAAGGCCTGCGCCCTCGAGCAGACACAGAATTACTCGTCACCACCTCATCGCGTGATTTGGTCACCATGGTCCGCGATATTAATAAGTGGAGTAACAATGTGATGGTGCGGCAAGTCTTCCTGACGTTGGGCGCCAAGCACCGGCAGCCCGACGATAAAGACGATCTTGCCGCCGCAGAGCGTGAAATTCGTACTTGGCTAGCCCGTAAAGGTATCGACAGCCAGAGTATGGTCTTTGAAAACGGGGCCGGCTTGTCACGCATTGAACGCATCACCGCCCGACAAATGGCCCTGCTACTGCAGCAGGCCTGGGAAAGCCGTTTTGCCGCAGAACTAATTGCCTCCCTGCCATTGGTGGCCATGGATGGCACCATGCGTCGCAGGCTGGGGAACGCTGACATGGCCGGCATGGGCCACATCAAAACCGGCTCTCTGCGTAATGTGCGCTCTATCGCAGGATTCACCCGCGATGAAGACAACACTACCTGGGCAGTGGTGGCCATGGTGAACAGCCCCCGCGCGTGGCAAACTGAACCCGTGCTCGATGCGTTCATTGAGCAGGTCCACCTGTCCACGCGGCCTGAAAGCATCAGCACCGCCAAGCAATAAGCCGTTGTCCGCTCCACCTTCCGCTGTGATCAGGCCTTGTCGTGGTCACAGCAATTTCTCTGCTATGCTCGCAGCACATTGATTCTTGTGTGCCCCCACCCCTAGCGCGAAGACTTGGCAGAGAGCCTTTTATGATTACTGTGCACCACCTAGAAAATTCCCGTTCCCTGCGGATCATCTGGTTGCTTGAAGAGCTCGGCTTGGAATATGAAATAAAACACTACGCCCGCGACCCAAAAACCATGCTGGCCCCGGCGGCCCTGCGCGAAGTTCACCCGCTAGGCAAGTCACCCGTCATTACTGACGGTGACACTGTCATTGCTGAATCCGGAACGATAATCGAATACCTGGTGCAGCGTTATGGCAGCCGTCAGTGGCAACCCGAACCGGACCAAGATCAGTGGCTGAACTACCGCTACTGGCTTCACTACGCCGAGGGCTCCCTAATGCCACTGCTCGTCATGAAGCTCATTTTCCGCCACGTTGGCAAAGCGCCAATGCCCTTCTTCGCCAAGCCCATCGCCAAAAAAATCAGCGGCAAGGTCATCGGCACCATGCTCGACCCGCAGCTGAAAAATAATCTAGCTATGATCGAACAGCACTTGGCAACGCACACTTGGTTTGCCGGTGATACGCCGACTGGGGCCGATATCCTGATGAGTTTTCCGTTGCAGGCTGCTTCAGCCCGCGCCGACTTGAGCAAACTGACAGCGATCAAACGCTTTGTAGCACAGATGGAAGCACGCCCGGCTTATCAAAAAGCCGTGGAACGCGCCGGCCCACTGACTCCGATGAACTAATCGACCACAAGCATCGCTAACTGAGTGCCAGCCGGTATTGTATGCAATGCGGCAAAGGGGCCTCGCAACCGCACTGGCCTCAGCAAAAATAGCAGTATGGCAGCCCTGATAATTCTGTTTTTTATTTGCTGCTGATTTAACTATGGCGGGGCCGACAAGCTCGTTTCCTACTTAAACGAGACGCAACGCCACCTAGTGGCGATCAAATGCCTATGATGACTCCTCATCTGAGATTGGCTCAGTCCCGATATGCAAAATATTGTTAAAGCAACGAACCAAGCAGCAAAGGTGTACTCTAAGCCCTAACTAGAAGGAAAACCTGCAAGGGAGTGATGCCATGAAAAAGTACTTCGCCGCCGCCGTACTGGGCTGTACCGTCGCCTTCGCCGGCTGCCAGAGCCAACCCGAAACCCCGATCAACCCCACTGCACAGAAGGACGTGTATAACGGGATGCTTCCCTGCGGAGATTGCTCCGGTATTCGTACCACTCTGACCCTGTACCGTGACCAATACAACAATCCCACTCGCTTCGAGCTGCGTGAAGAATATATGAGCGGCTCCACTGTGAAGCTAAATACCGTGGAACGGGGTGACTGGACGTCGCAAAAATATCGGGAAGGTGTGACCCAAGAAGATGTCTATACCATCAACCCTGAACAAGACGAATCGCAACGTAAATATCTAAAAGATGCAGTTAATGCCATCGAACAACTGAATCAATCCGGATACAGAATCGACTCAAACCTGAATTACCGTTTGCTCAGCAAATAATTTTTTATTATCAGCACAAAAAAAGGCGCTTCGGCGCCTTTTCCATATGTCACCCTGCCGCCGCGCTATACGGGCCTCGCACTATGGCACAAACTTGTAACCGTTATTCATCGTCCCCTCCGGATGCCGCCATAACCCTTTTAGGTGCGGCATTTTACCGCTATCTGTGAATGCATCCCAAATAGGAATGACTTGCATTAAGTGCCTAAACACCATAGTATTTCGAGCCCTATTCAACCCTTGGCGTTGAGTCATTGCCACACCGCCCCGTAACCTTGCGTTATCAACGCGGTCATTATTACGTGGCAACATGCAAGGGCCTGTTTTACCCAATACCGGGCACCTAACTATTTGCCCATAGCTGGAGTTTTCCATGCCCCAGATTTCTCTGCAGTTGCCGGAATGGTTTGTTAGCGGCGGCGCCACCATGTGGGTTCTGGCCCTGCTCTCCGTGATTGCCTTGGCAACGTTCATCTCCAAGATCTTGCAGTTCGCGCGCATTCGCCCTGGCAACAGTCGCCAGGCGGACCAGTTGCTTAGCGCAATACGCCAAGGCACACCGCCAGGCAAACCCGGCAAATTAACCAGCCCCATCGACCGAGTGCTCTGGCAATGCTGGGAAAACCGTAACCTGGATGAGGCCGCTTGGCAGGAAGAAAGCCTACGCTTGGCCCGCAGCGGCCTGGATGAGCTACGCGGCGGTATGCGTGTGCTGGAAGTGATTAGCGCCATTGCTCCCCTGTTGGGCCTTCTTGGCACCGTATTCGGCATGATTGGCGCCTTCCAGGCCCTGGAGATGGCCGGCTCACAGGTGGACCCCTCCATTCTGTCCGGGGGTATCTGGGAAGCCCTGCTGACCACCGCCGCCGGCCTCACCGTGGCCATCCCGACCTTGGCGGCCTTCCACTGGGCCGACCGCAGCATCGAACAATGCCGCGAGAAAATGCAGGATCGACTGTCGCGTTTGAAAGTATTGCGCAACAACCACACGGCTCCCGAGCCTCTGGAAGAGGATCGCGACCCGTCGGTGTCGCATGCATATTGAACCTGAGCGTCATCGCACGCCTTTTATCAGCCTGACACCACTAATTGATGTGGTGTTTATTCTGCTGGTGTTCTTCATGCTCGCCACCCGTTTCGGGCAATACCATGACCTGCCTGTTAACGTGCAACCCGCAGACAGCACCGAGCAACCGGATGAACAATGGTTGATAATCAACGTGCAGGCCAACGGTATGCTGACCCTTAATGATGTCAGCTTTACCCCGGCCGCGGTTGCAGACCGGCTGGATACCAGCAAGACCAAGGTATGGGTCACAGTGAATCCAGAGGCCACTCTGCAACAGGCACTGACCGCTGTAGACGCCATGAAGGCCGCCGGCGTTCGCGATGTTCAACTGGAGCTGTTGCCATGATGATCATGGAAACCTCATCACGCAGACCGCCACTGGAGCCGGTGCTGCCGCTGATCAATGTGGTTTTCCTGCTGTTGATCTTCTTCATGTTAGCCGGACAATTGACCAAACGCCCCACCGTGGCGGTGGAAGCACCGATGAGCCAGACCGCAAACGGCGAAGAAGCCCGGGACAAGCTGCTACTGGTGATGCAGAACGATGGGCAATGGTTTGCTGAAGACAGCGCCGAACCGCTAAGCGACGCGGCATTGCAGGCACGACTGGGCGACAAGCCAGAAGATGCAGAGGTCCGCCTGCTGGCCGACGCAGGCGTAACCATGCAAGCTCTGCGCAGGCGTTTGGAAACCCTGCAAGGCATGGGTGTGAAACAGGTTCGGCTGGTGACGCAGAGTGACGCAGCAGCAGAAAGCGCTAGCAAGGTGGCACCATGAAACCCCGTAATCTCACCGCTTGGATCGCCTCCATTCTAATTCACGTCAGCGTGCTGGTTACCGTTGGCGCCATGACGCTTGCCGGTGGCCGCCCAGCAAAACCGGGCGTTAGTGAAATTGCCATTAACCTGTCTGCTCCACCAGCCCCAAAGGCTGCGCCGAAAGCGATACCGCCAAAGGCCCAGCCCGCCCCGCAACCGAGAGTCAAACCAAAACCAAAACCCAAGCCTACGCCCAAACCGGTCGCAAAACCGAAACCGGAACCCAAGCCAGAGCCAGCCCCGGAACCTCAGGTAGCAGAAACTGCGGCCACGAAAACCGAGAATGAAGACACCCACGAAGAAGCCTCGGCACAGCCCCTGACTCAAGGCGCCAAAGGCATGGCGGGCGCCCCGGGGGAAGGAGTGCATCAATCCGGTGATACGGAAAATGAGCTCAACAAATACCTGGCAAAAGTGCGCGACACCATCGATTACAACAAGCAGTATCCGCACCGGGCTAAAATGCGCCGCCAACAAGGGACCGTTAAGGTGTCTTTTGTCATCAATGCGTCTGGGCGCGCAGAACAGGTAAAGATTACGGAAAGTTCCGGCAGTCGCATTCTAGACCGCGCCACCAAAGAGCTCGTTTCAAGGTTACGCTTCGACGCCCCCCCCAAAGAGCTGGGGAGCAGCAGCATACCTGTACACGTTATTGCACCGGTGAATTACGATCTGAGCAATGGCTGACGCGCCATTACCTCAGCGGCGATCTCTTCTTCCGTCTCAAGTTGATCCCCTGCGCATCTGTCTTTACTGTTGAATGCTTGATTAAACAATCACGCTGTCTGGCACGCCATTACCCGCCCGCCGGGGCGGGTTTGCCTGCTCTCTCTTTTGAAGGAAACGCCTGTGAGCGCATTAACTTTGGCACTGTTATTAAGCCTAGCAGCAGGTCTCAGCATGGCGGCGGGGGCTCTCATTGGCGTGCAGGAACATATCGCCAAAAGCTGGCTTGAGCAGGAAGTGCGCCACGGCGTTATCGCTTTTGGCGGCGGCGCCCTATTAGCGGCCGTGGCATTAGTGCTGGTTCCAGAAGCGGTCAAACACCATAGTGCTTTCTCCGCCACACTATTGTTCGCCAGTGGCGGACTGGTCTTCATGTTTATTGACCGGGCCTTGGCGAAACGCGGTGGCGCTCTGTCACAATTGTTAGCCATGTTGCTGGATTTTGTCCCGGAAGCCATCGCTCTAGGGGCGGCGCTGGCCAGTGGCGGCAGCCAGGCTTACCTGCTGGCGTTCCTGATTGGCATGCAAAACATGCCGGAAGGGTTCAATGCCTATCGGGAAATCTACAATAGCAAGGGCAACACACTGTCTAAAAGCCGCATCGTGCTGGCTTTCGCTTGCATGGCCCTGCTGGGCCCATTAAGTGCCTGGCTCGGCTTTGAGATCCTGGTGAATCAACCCTTTATTCTCGGCGGTATCATGCTGTTTGCCAGCGGTGGCATTCTCTATCTGACCTTCCAGGATATCGCCCCGCAAGTGCCACTGGAAAAACACTGGATGCCAGCTCAAGGGGCTGTGGCCGGTTTTGCGCTGGGGCTGGTTGGCCACCTCCTAGTGCAGTAAGCGCTAAAGTTGAACCGCGACAGCAGCCACCATCAATTGAAACATTAACGCCTGACGCGCGGTTAAACGTTCAACTCACTCCCCCCAGCGCTTCACTAAGGCTTGTTCCACTCCAAGATGATCCAGTAACCGGGCAACCATAAAGTCCACCAGATCATCCACGCTTTGTGGTTGATGATAAAACCCGGGCGCGGCAGGCATGATGGTGACGCCAAGGCGGGAAAGTTTAAGCATGTTCTCCAGGTGGATCGCCGAGAAAGGCGATTCCCGGGGCACCAGAATCAATTTTCGGCCTTCCTTGATGGCCACATCCGCAGCCCGTTCTATCAGATTATCACTGGCCCCCATCGCAATGGCTGACAAGGTCCCCGTAGAGCAAGGGCAGACCACCATGGCTGCGGGAGCACCGCTGCCGGAAGCCACCGGTGCAGTCCATTGTTCCAACCCACAAACGACCAGCCGCCCCTTTTCTGTCTTTACCCAATCGCGCAACGCCTGCTCGGCCTTGCCAGTTCCCGCAGGCAGTTTCAAGGCCGTCTCAGTGCCAATGACCACTCGCGCAGCCTTGGAAAGTAGAACGAACACCTCACAGTCCGCCTCCAGCAAACACTGCAGCAAACGTAACCCGTAAGGTGCTCCGGAGGCACCGGTAAAAGCCAACGTCACCCGATGTGTCATAAGCCCATCCCGACACCTCTGGCCATCATCACTGCCAGAATCGGCATCAATATAACCAAATGAATTTCTGCCACCAGCACGCCACGCAGGTTGCGTTGCAGCTTGTCATCAATCACAGGGACATGGCCTGCTTTAACTGTTTTTCGCCAACCCAGCAGCACCTTGGTGGGATACAAGCTCAACAAGACGATCAACACGAAGAGCGTCACCTTGCCATGAAACCAAGGGTTAGTGAGATAAAAGTCCCAGCCTTTTTCCGTCCAGCCCGCCCGGGCCAGGCCACTGATCAATACCGTTAGCGCCGACAGGCCATAACCAATATCCAGCCATAAGAGCGTGCGAATATTGCGCTCATTGATGCCGGTTCGCCACAGCAACAACTCGCCATACAAGCAAGCAAAGAGCATCAGAATGCTTAGGTAATGCACCGATGCCCAGAGTACCGACCAGAACATGACAACCTCCTAAATGCTCGAAACGAGCGACACGTCTCAAACCTCAACACGGACAAAATAAATACGTTTTGCGATTTCTCCCGGCTCTCAGGACAAAAGCGCGAGCACAGACGCCTCAAGACGCTTACTGCTATCATTTGAGCAGATTGAAGCTTGCCGCTGTTACTCAGCCAACGCATCCAGCAGCTTCTGGTGAATGCCACCAAAACCGCCGTTGCTCATCACCACCACGCTCAGTGGCTCGCCTTTGTGACTTGCTACCTTGGCAATAATATCATCCAGCGATTCGGTCACCGTTGCCGGCACCGGCGCCTCATTCAGCACCGAATCCAGCGACCAGTTCAAGCCCGGCGGCTGATACCAGATTACCTCATCAGCGCACCCGGTGCTGCCCGCCAACGCGGCCTTGTGGCTCCCCAGGCGCATGGTATTGGAGCGGGGCTCGATAATGGCGAGTATTTTGCCGTTACCCACCTTGCGCCGCAGCCCATCCAGCGTGGTGGCAATGGCCGTGGGGTGATGGGCAAAATCGTCGTAAACCCGCACCCCGCCCACTTCACCACGCAATTCCATACGCCGCTTCACACCCACAAACTCCGATAACGCTGCCGCGCCATCCGCCAAGGTCACACCCACATGCCGGGCGGCCAGCAACGCGGCCATCCCGTTGTTCACACTGTGACGGCCAGTCTGGCCCCAATGCACCTGCGCCACCGCTTCACCGCTTTCAAGCACGGTAAAGCTTGAGCCATCGGCCTGATCCAGCCGGTAGCCCAATGCTTCCTCTTTACCAAAGCGCTCCACGTTACTCCAGCAGCCTTTTTCCAGGGTCTCCTCCAGCGCGGCTTCTCCATGGGGCAGAATCAAGCGCCCGGTGGACGGTACAGTACGAATCAAGTGATGGAACTGGGTTTGAATAGCGGCCAGATCCGCAAAAATATCCGCGTGATCGAATTCCAAATTATTGAGAATCACGGTGCGCGGTCGGTAATGGACAAACTTGCTGCGCTTGTCGAAAAACGCCGTATCGTATTCGTCTGCTTCCACCACAAAGAAAGGCGTTTCACCCAACCGGGCCGATACCCCGAAATTGCCGGGTACACCGCCAATCAGATAACCAGGCTTTAAACCCGCATATTCCAAGATCCAGGCCAGCATGGAACTGGTGGTGGTTTTGCCATGGGTTCCAGCCACAGCCAGCACCCAGCGACCGGGAAGCACCACCTCTTGGAGCAGTTGCGCCCCGGAGGTATAAGGTAAGCCGCGATCCAGTACTGCTTCCACCGCCGGGTTGCCACGGCTTAACGCATTACCGATAACCACCAGGTCCGGAGCCGGTTCCAGTTGCGACGGATCATACCCTTGGGTCAAGGCAATACCCACCGCTTCCAATTGATCGCTCATGGGCGGGTAAACGTTTTGGTCACTGCCAGTGACCTGATGCCCCTGTGCTTTGGCGAGCTGAGCCAGCGACCCCATGAAGGTGCCGCAAATACCGAGAATATGAATATGCATGGGAAGGAACTGCCAACATTTAGATTCCCTGCACCATAACGGCAAGGGCTCCCAAGGTGAAGAGCTGGGCCGACCGAATTCCTGTTGAATTTTCCCATCTAATGCCGCCGAGATTATCCATGAGCCAATTGCCCTATGGCAAAACCGAGTATCACAACAAGAAGCATAAGACCCGGGAAGACGGTGTTTCTTGAGAAACTGGATCAACTGCTTACTTGAAAGGCTCTGAAGTCAACGATTGCCAATATTACGTCACAAACCGCGCAGGCCGACGGCCACAACCATTCACGATCATACTGGGCTTTGGCATCTGCTGGGGGAGTATAACTTGGGCAAAAAGCTCTTCACGAAGATTAACCGTGAGCTTAACCGACATGGCTTGAGGGTTCGAAAATGCAGCTTCGTCGGTGCGATGCTTATAGAATCTCAGTTCGACAAAGTGATAAAAAAAAGGGTTCATCGCGGATTAGAGTGAAATAGGTATGGGCGGACAGTGCACCGAGTTAAGTTGTTTGTGCGACCAAGCAACACAACAAGGACACTGCCGCCATGCCAGATGCTACGTTTCCGTGGACTGGC